>CAYMNG010000035.1:8109-22001 GCA_964391765.1 uncultured Bifidobacteriaceae bacterium
CACCATCGATCGCGGGGCCGTAGTGCGCCTCGACGTCCTCCGCCTCGCCGGCCGGCCGGTACTGCGGGCTCACAGCAGGATCCGCAACTGGGGGAAGTCGATCACGACCTGGTCGAGCACGACCCACCGATGGGCCAGCCGGTAGCCGTCGGCGTGGATGTTGACGACGTCGGTTCGCTCGCCGCTGATGTACTTCGGCGCGTCCGACTGCCGAGTCCCGACCAACAGGACGTTGCTGCGCACGTCCAGCACGTCCGGGGACGGGGTCTGCCGGACCCTGATGTTCGTCACGAAGTGCCGGAACCGGATCGGCGGGTTGTCCGACCAGGCGACCTCGTAGACCTCCGGCTCGAACCGCCGGAACCACTGCGCCTCGAGTGACCACTTCGACTCGTCGATCAGCAAGGACCTCGAGTCGTAGTGCGGCGAGAACGGGCTGTCGGGCGTTCGTGGCACGGGCACGCGGTAGGTGTAGTCGTCCTCGACCAGGCCCAGCCAGGTCGCGTAGTCCCGGTCGTCGGCCGCCTCGGCCTCCCGTGCGAGGAACAGTGCGACCTGCGTCTGGACGTCGGCGGGCGCGAACGACGCCGAGGCCTGCGCGAACGGCGGCGCGAATCGAGCGGTCATGGCGTCGACCCCCCGTCCGCCGCCATGAACCGCTTCCACTCCCGGTGGAAGGCACGCAGCGTCTTCTCCGTCCGGTCGCCGTCGACGACGTTGCCCGGCCACCCGACCTCCGCGGGCGTCGCGGTGTGGTGGCGACCGCCCAGGTAGGTGATCGGAACGTCGCGCGAGATGTCCCCGGCGGAGGCCTCCGAGATCCCGACGAAGTTCTCGGTGTCGTCCTGCTCGAACAGCCCTGACGGCCCGTTCGTCCGCAGGTAGGCCAGGGAGGACAGCCGTCGCCACTGCGGGTCCGCGTCCTTCGGTTGGAGCAGGAACCACAACTGCTCGGACATCGTCGCGGAGATCGGGTAACGGATCGTGATGCGGAAGTACCGCGCGTGCAACTCCGGCCCGTCGACGTTGGTCTTGAAGTTCTCGATGAAGGACATGTTCGGGAACACCGAGCCGTGGCACACCGACAGCGCCGACATCACCTGCTGCTGCTCAGCGCTGAGGTTGCGGTCGAACTGCTCCCACATGTCCTCCGGATAGCCCCAGTACTGGTTCGTGTCGACGACGACCGGCAACCGTTGGACCCGGACCGTGTGGCCGTGGCCGCAGTCGACCGTCCGCCCGGTGAATCGCGGGTTCACGGTGTCGGTCAGCTTCGCCAGGTCCTTCGCGGTGGCGAACAGGCCGAGTTCCACCGCCGTGGCGTGGGTGATCATCGTGTGGTAACCGTCCCCGGAGAGGTTCTCCCCTTCGGTCTTCCAGTTCGCCTTGATGATGTTGCGGACCGGTGTCCCGACGACCTCCATACCGCCGTCGAACTTGCCCATGATCGCGTGGAAGTACCACTTCAGGTCGCCGAGGTGCTCGTCGAGCGGCAGCGTCGTCGGATCCCACGTCGCGAACACCAGGCCCATGAACGAATCGACCTGAGCCGGCTCTCGTAGCCCGAGTTCGGACTTGTCCAGCCCGCCGCGGCCGTAGACGTCCGGCTGGAACGTGACCCCGCGAAGCGCACCGGTGTTCGCGAACGTCCACCCGTGGTAACTGCACCGGAAGTGCGACGCATTGCCTTCGTCCGCGCGGCACAGCGGGACACCTCGATGCATGCAGGTGTTCAAGAAGACGCGAACGATGCCGTCCTCGCTGCGGACCATGATCACCCGGTCGCGGCCCATCCGACGCAGGACGTAGTCCCCCGGCTCGGGGATCTCGCTCTCGTGGCCGACGAACTGCCACGTGTGCTTGAAGATCCGGTCCATCTCCTGCTCGAACAACTCATCGTCGCCCCACAGCCGGCGCAGGACGGAGACGGGTTGATCGGTCTCGGCGACACTCACGGTGGGACCTCCTTCATCGGCCTCAGCCGAGAGTATGTCATCTTTGTGCTCTGTATGACAGACTTCGGCCGAGACATGTGAGGAGGATCTCGTGACCGCTGAGTCATCCCCACGCCACGGACGTCTCCCGTGGCCTGCGCGCGCCGACCTCGACCCCGCGGCCACGTCGGTGTACGACGCGATCGCCAGCGGTCCGCGCGCCACCGGACCGCAGCACTTCCGCCTCACGTCGGACGAGGGTCGGCTCGAGGGGCCGTTCAACGCCCTCGTCCTCGCACCGCAGGTCGGGCAGGCCGTGCAGGAACTCGGCGCCGCGATCCGGTACCGGACGGCGTTGACGGCGCGGCAGCGGGAGATCGCGATCCTCGCGATCGCGGCCGCGGCCCGGAGCGACTTCGAGTGGTACGCGCACGAGGCCGTCGGGCGCGCGGCGGGCCTGACCGGCCCGGAGATCGCCGCCCTGCGGGCCGGTGAGCCCTCGCCCACGTTCGAGGCGACCGAGGCGCTGGTGTGGCGGATCTGCCATGGACTCGCCACGACGCGTGCGCTGGCACCGGTCGACGCCGCGGACGGCGAGGCGTGGCTCGGTGTCGCGGGGCTCGTCGAACTCGTGACATTGACCGGGTACTACCTGATGCTCGACCTGGCTATGCGAGCATTCGACACGCCGTTGCCGGCGGGCGTGCAGAGCCCGTTCGGGCCGACCACCGGGGACTGAGGGAATCGTGGCGACCAAGCCGAGCACCAACGACAGTCTGGACGCCGTCCTGCCGCGAATGCGTTCGGCGTCGTTGACCGAGCAGACGACGAAGGCGCTCCTCGAGGCCGTCCTCGATCGTCGATTCCCCGAGAACCGCCTTCCCCCCGAACCGGACCTCGCGGAGATGCTCAACGTCAGCCGGACGACGCTGCGCGCCGCGCTGCACTCGCTCGAGAGCATCGGCATGGTCAGCCGGACTCCCGGTCGCGGGACGGTGATCCGCACGTACGTGGGCCGCGAGAGCATCATCCTGCAACGGCTCATCGGCTTCCGTGACATGCTGAAATCGACCCACAAGCTCGTCGAGGTCGTGGGGCACTACTCCCGTGCCGAACGCCCCGACGACGCGGCGCTTCGGGCTCTGCCCATCGATGCGGACACCCCGATGGTCGTGACGAGCAAGACGTTCCTCGCCGACGGTCGGCCCGCACTGCACATCGCCGATCAGATTCCGTTCTCCTACGTGTCGGAGTCGACTCAGGAGATCCTCGCCGCGGGCGAGCAGTTCGAGTTCGACGATTCGATCTTCGCGTTCAGTCAGACCTGGCCCGATCGGACGATCGACCACGTCGTCGTCGAGATCGTCCCCGCGGTCGCGCCCGACTCACCGCAGTTCCCTCTCGGGCTCGCGCCGGGAACCCCGTACATCGTGCTGCTCGAGACCCACTACACCGAGCACGGCGAGGCCGTCGCCTTCAGCCGCGTCCACGTCGACGACGCCTTCATCCGGTTCCAGGTTGTCCGCCACAACTGAATCCGGCGCGGCCCGGTATACCGCGGTCGTCTCCGGCGCCGCGCAGGGACTCGGGCAGGCCTTCGCCGTCGCGTTGGCAGCCCGCGGACTGGACATCGCCGTGCTCGATGTCCAATCCGCCGACGAGACCTGCCGCCTCGTGCGCGAACTCGGTCAGGACGCGTTCTCCGCCATCGGCGACGCCGCCGATGCGCCGACCGTCGAACGGTTCGCCGCGCAGGTTCGCGCACACCTCCCGCTCGTCCGGATCCTGGTCAACAACGCCGGGATCTCCCCGTACGCCGCGTTCGAGGCGACCGACCTGGAGACGTGGCACCGCGTGCTACGCGTCAACCTGGACTCGATGTTCTTGTTGACCGGTCGGTTCGTGCCGGACCTCGTGGCCTCGGGGGCGGGCCGGATCGTCAACCTCACCTCGAGTGTCGTGTGGGACTTCCACGCGCGTGACATGGTCGCGTACACGACGTCGAAGGCCGCGGTCGTCGGCTTCACCCGAGCGCTCGCCGGCGAACTCGGTCCGTCGGGGGTGACCGTCAACGCGATCGCCCCCGGCATCGTGCTCACCCCGGACATCGAGGACCGCGTGACCTCGGAGCGCCTCGACGCGTACCGGGGCCGTCAATCCGTCAAGAGCATCGCCACGCCCGCCGATCTGCTTTCCGCGTTGGAGTTCCTCGTCGACGAGCGGTCCACCCACGTCACCGGGCTGGTCGTGCCGGTGAACGGCGGGCGAGTGGTCCTGTGATCCTCGACGTCGGCGGACTGCGCGGAATCGACCACGTCGGGCTCACGGTTCCCGATCTCGAGCAGGCGATCGCGTTCTTCACCGGCGTCTTCGGCGCGACGGTCCTGTTCCGCCACGGCGCGTACGCCCCGGATGCGCAGGTCAACGTGCAGAACTTCGCGCGACCCGCCTCGATCGAGGTCGCCGGCATCGCGATGATCCGCATCGGCGATCGCCAGATCGAGTTGCTCGCGTACCGCGGCGGGTCGCGCCAGGAGGTGTGGCCCGCGACCAGCGACCTCGGCGGACACCACCTGTCCTTCTACGTCGACGACCTCGACTCCGCGGTCACGGCCCTTCGTGCCGCAGGTGTCGAGGTCCTCGGGGATCCGCTGCCCATGGGCGGGCCGGAGTCCGGACCCGGCAACAGGTTCGTGTACCTGCGCGCGCCGTGGGGGATGTTCCTGGAGTTGGTGACCTACCCGACGGGCAAGGCGGTCGACCGCGGGTAACCCGACGCGCTGCCGACCCGGACACGCGCGTCAGTCGGCGGGCAGCAGGCCCAGCGGCGCCAGTCGACGCAGTACGGCCGCGCGGCCGCCCGGCGGTAGGTGCCGGACGAGTTCGACGAGCACGCGGTAGCGCCGGGTGGGGATGCACACCCGCTGCCGACGGCCGAGTCCGTCGAGGCAGGCCCGCGCAACGTCCCGCGGGTCCAGCCACAGCCAGTCGGGGACCCCCGACGCATCCGTCGCGCTGCGCGCGTGGAACTGGGTCCGGGTGAACCCGGGCACCAGCGCCTGCACGACGACCCCGTGCGGTTCGCACTGCGCCGCCAGTCCCAGTGTCGCGGCGAGCACCCACGCCTTCGACGCGGCGTACGTCCCGGCCGACCAGTAGGCCGCCGTCGACGCGACGTTGACGATCGCACCATCGCGGCGGCCGATCATGACTCGCGCGGCGGCGTGCGACAGGCACATGACCGCGGTGACGTTGACCTCGATCTGCCGTTGCTCGGCCTCGACCATGTCCGTGGGGAACGGCCTTCGCAGTCCGACTCCGGCGGCGTTCACGAGGATGTCGACTCGCGGATCGTCACGCTGGAGTGCTTCGACGACACGCGCGATCCCCTGCGGTGTCGCGACGTCGGCCACGAGGATCGCGTGCCCGTGGCCCGGTAGCGACGCGGCGACCGCGTGAAGACGCTCCTCGTCCCGCGCGACCAACGTGATCCGACCCCCTCGACGCGCCGCCTCCTCGGCGATCGCCCGACCGATTCCGGACGACCCGCCGGTCACGAGCACATTTCGAGGTGTCATCGCACAGACAGTCCGCCGTCGGGGCGAATGACCTCGCCGGTCATGCCGCGGGCGGCGGAGGATGCGAGCCACAGGTACGACTGCGCGACCTCGTCGGGTTCGAGCACGGTTCCCAACGGGTTGCGGGACGCCACGAGCGCGCGCTTCGCGTCCGCGTCCGCGAAGAGCAACGGCCCGTCGACGATGTCGTTGCTCACCGCGATGAGTCCGGTGACGATCCCGCCCGGCGCGACGGCGTTGACCCGGACCGCTGGCGCGAACGACCTGGCGGCCCATCGCAGGATCCCCAGTTGGGCGTGCTTCGCGGCCGTGTACGCCACGCCGGCGCCCGTCTGCCCGGCGAGGAACGCGGCGTCCGACAACGTCATGACGACGCAGCCCGACGCCGCGCGCAACGCCTCCTCGGCGGCGTTCAGCGCCAGCGCGTAGCCGACGACGTCGATCTCGAGAACGGCCCGCAGACCCCGCACGAGGTCCGCCGGGCTCGCGTCGAGCCCGAGGCCGCCGTCGTGGACGCCGGCGTTGACGACGAGGACGTCGAGTCCGCCCGAATCGCGGGCTCGATCGACGGCCTCGGCGTTGACGAGCGGATCACGCACGTCGCCGATCACGCTCACGGCGGCGGCGTCGGACGAGCGGAGGTCCACGGAGGTGACCACGTCCCCGGCCTGCGCGAACGCCGCGACGACGGCCCGTCCGATCCCCGAGGCACCCCCGGTCACGAGCACGCGTCGGGGTCGGGTCTGTCGGTCCATCCCCACCACCCTCACCGCTGTGGGCGGGAACAGGCTCTCACCTGTCCCCGCCCACAGTCGACCTTCGTTCGGTGTCGTGCGACTACGACTTGCCCATGATCTGGTCGGCAGTCAGCGTCGCAGCGTTCGACGAGTCGATGAACAGGCCGTCGGTGAGGACGTAGTGCTCCGCCGGCAGCTTGCCGTTCGCGGCGTCGACCGCGACCTGGGCGGCCGTCTGGCCCCACTTGTAGCCCATGTAGCTCAAGGTGAGGGTGTAGTACCCGCCCTTGATCGCCTCGATCGCGTTCGGCTGGCCGTCCCAGCCGGCGATGCAGATGTCACCCGGCTTCATTCCCTGGCTCTGGACCGCCTGGGCCGCACCGACACCGATGTTGTCGATGCTGGTCATGATGCCCTTGACGTTCGGGTTCGCCGTCAGCGCCGAGTTCGTCAGGTCCACCGCCTTGGCGGTGGACATGTCGTCGTCCACGAGCGTCTGCACGACCTTCACGTCCGGATGCGTCGCCAGGGACTTGTCCCAACCCTTCTGCTGCAACTGCACGAACGAGATGGCCGGCGGACCGGTGATGACCACGAGGTCGCCCTTGCCCCCCATGCACTCGACGAGCCGGTCCATCGTCTGGGTCGCGTAGTCGGTCAGATCGGGACCGACGAAGCCGGTCTCGTACTGGTCGTCGACCTTGTTCGCGAACGAGAAGATCGGGATACCCGCCTCCTGCGCGCTCTTGTACGCCGGAACGAGCGCGGTCGCGTCGACCGGCGAGACGAGGATCGCGTTGACGCCGCTGGTGATCAACGACTCGATCTGGTTGATCTGCCGTTGCGCGTCGCCGCCGCCGTCGGTGAACTCGACCTTCGCTCCGAGTTCGGCCGCCTTGGCCTCGATCCCTTCCTTGATCTCGATGTACATCGGCAACTGCGTCGTGTAGAAGCTCACGCCGATGGTGACGTCACCGCCCGCGGCCGGTGCCGACGAAGCCGCTTCGGTCGCCGCGGCGGTCGCCGCCGCCGACGTCGCGGCCGCACTCGTGGTCTCGGCCGTACCCGAGGACCCGCTCGAACAGGCCGCCAGCAGCCCGGCCGATACCACGGCGACCAGGCCGACGCCCATCCTCTTCATTCCGATCATCAGGTCTCCTTACCTGGGTTCCATTTGGGAGGGGTTGTGGACTGTCAGCGGCGTCTGCGCAGCGCCTCGGACGCCGCCGCGAGAACGAAGACCAAGCCGACCGCGACCTGCTGCAGGGCGAAGTCGACCCGGAGGATGTCGAGGCCGTTCTGCACGACTCCGATGAGCAGGACACCGAAGAACGTGCGGAGCATCGAGCCCTGGCCGCCGAGGATGGACGTGCCACCCAGGATCACGGCCGCGGTCGCGTACAACGTCAACGTCGTACTGATGCCGGGCTGGCCGGCCTGAACGCGGGCCGTCAGCAGGACGCCCGCGAGGCCGGCGAACAGGCCCGCAATGACGAAGTTGGTGAAACGGACGCGGTTGACCGCGATCCCGGCGAGGAACGCCGCCTCCCGATTGCCGCCCGTCGCGAACGTCCGGATTCCGAAGTTCGTCAGGTGCAGCACCACCCCGCCGACGATGAAGGTCAGCACCATGAACCAGACGAGGCTCTCCAGTCCGAGGATCTTCGTCGTCGCGATGGCCCCGAACGCATCGGGAAGCCCGGAGACCGTGAGGCCGTTCGTCAAGTACAGCGCCAGTCCGCCGGCGATGACGCCGGTGCCGAGCGTCGCGATGAATGCCGGCACGCGCATGATTGCCGAGAGGAAGCCGTTCACGGCACCGATCACGACGCCGGTCAGCAGGCCGACGATCGAGCCGAGGACCCAGTTGCCCGGGAACCACGACACGATGGCGATCGCCGCGACCACTCCGGTGAGAGCGACGTTCGCCCCGACCGACAGGTCGAGGTCTCCGTCGATGATCACCAGCGTCGCGCCGACCGCGACGATTCCCAACGTCGCGATCTGCAGTGGGATCTGCGTGAGGTTCCGCGCGGTCAGGAACACCGGCGAGGCGAAGGCGAGGACCACCACCAGCAGGACGATGAAGCCGGGGACGAACACCGCATCCAGCGAGGGCATCGTCACCCGCCGCGCCGTCGCGCGGTCGGCGGGCTGTGGTGTCGAGGTGTCGTTCACGCTATTCCTCATCCAGGATGTCGGGTGTCTCGAGGTCGGCCATCGCCTGAGTCAGGTCCGTGCGTGACACCGACGAGTGCTTGCTGTTGTCGAACTCACGGACCACCTCGCCGGCATGCATCACGACGATGCGATGCGCGATCGCTCGGACCTCGTCGAGGTCGGAGCTACTGAACAGGACCGATCCGCCCGCCGCCGCGAACTCGACGAGATGCTTGTGGATCTGCTGCCGCGCACCGATATCGACTCCCTGCGACGGCTCTTGGATGATGAGGAAGTCCGACTTGTGGACGAGCCACCGGCCCAGCACCACCTTCTGCTGGTTGCCACCGGACAGGCCCGAGACCGGCTGCCGCGGCGAGGACCACTTGATCGCGAACGTCGACTGGCAGGTGTTCGCCGCCGCGACCATCTGACCACGGCTCGCGAACCCCCACTTCCCGAACCGGCGCAACGACGGGAGCGCGATGTTCTCCGCGCAGGAGCGCATCGGCACGATCCCCTTCTCCTTGCGATCCTGCGACACGAACCCGATCCCCTGGTTCTGGGCGGCCTGCGGACTGCTCGGGGCGAAGGCTCGGCCGCGGAACGTCACTGCCCCACCGCTCGGGATCGCCTGCACTCCGCCGAGCGCGTTCAGCAGGCCCGAGACACCGGATCCGACGAGCCCGATGACCGCGACCAGTTCCCGCTCGCGGACGGCGAACTCGACCGGGGCCGCGTCCGGGCGCATGCGGACCCCCCGGACGTCCAGCACGACATCCCCGGGCTCGTGGGCCGGGCCTTCGTGCTCGGCGACGGCCTCGCCGACGACGAGCGCGGCGAGCACCGGTCCGCTGAAGCCGGTCTGCTCGACCACGCCGGCGAACGCTCCGTCCCGCAGGGCCGACGCGCGATCGGCCACGTCGATCACCTCGCCGAGCCGGTGCGTCACGAGGATCACGCCGGTGCCCGAGTCCCGCAGCCGGTGGATCACCTCGAGCAACCGATGGGTCTCGCGCGGCTCCAACGCGGCCGTCGGCTCGTCGAGGAACAGGTAGCGCGGCGAACGCTCGAGCGCCCGGGCGATCTCGATGAGCTTCCGCTCCGCCGCATCCAGTCCACCGACCCGCCGACGCGGGTCGAGGTCGATTCCCAACGACGCGAGCAGTTCGCTGGCGCGCTCGTTCATCCGTGCGCGCGAGACCAACCCACCCCGGGAGAAGCTCTCCTCACTTGCCGCGCAGATGTTCTCCGCGACCGTCAGGTGGCCGAACAGGTGGAAGTCCTGGTAGACGACGCCGACACCGGCGGCTCGGGCGTCGTTCGGGTTCCGGAAGTCCTGCACCTCGCCGTCGACCACGACGGCGCCGTCGTCCGGCGTCAGCGCCCCGGTGAGGATCTTGATCAGCGTGCTCTTCCCGGCACCGTTCTCCCCCAGCAGCGCATGGACCTCGCCACGCAGACATTCGAAACTGACCGCCTTCAGCGCCCGGGCTCCGCCGAACGACTTGGTGATCTCCTCGGCGCGCAGGCTCAGGCCGTCATCCATCGTGCAGTCCCGCCGCGTGGATCAGCGTCCACAGTCGCCCCGGCGAGAGGGGGGTCTGCAGGATCTGTCCGGCGATCTCCGGCAGCGCGGCAGCGACCGCGTTGCCGACCGCCGCCGGCGCGACGATCGTGCCGCCCTCACCGACCCCCTTCATGCCGCCGGGGATGTGCGGGGCCGGGGTCTCGTAGTGGTCCATCACGAACGACGGCACGTCGCTGGAAAGCGGGAGGAGGTAGTCCATGAACATCGTGCTCTGCGGCTGGCCGTCGTCGGTGTAGACCATCCGTTCGGACAGGGCGATACCCAGACCCTGGGTCACCCCGCCCATGATCTGCCCGTCGACGATCATCGGATTGACCACGACGCCGGAGTCGTGCGCAACCCAGTACGCGTCGACCGTGACCTTCCCGGTGTCGATGTCCACGCTGACCGCCGCGGCGTGCGTCGCGTAGGGATAGCTGATGTTCGACGGCTCGTGCACGAACTTCGCCTCGAGGTCCGGCGACTCCCCCTCGGGAACGTCGACGTTCAGCCAGGTTCGTGAGACGAGCTCAGTCAACGGGTACGCCGTGGCGGGGTCGCCCTTCACCTGCACCTGACCACCGACGATCTCGATGTCGTCCGGCGCGGCCTCCAGGCGGGCCGCCGCGATCCGGTTGATCTTGTCCCGCAGATCGGTCGCCGCGCGGACGACGGCACCGCCTCCGACCGTGATCGACCGACTGGCGATCGATCCGGTCGACGAGTACGGCGCGACCGCCGTGTCACCGAGGTGGACGTGCACGGATTCCAGCGGCACGCCCAACCGGTCGGCGGCCAACTGCGCCAACGTCGTCTCGATGCCCTGACCCATCCCCATCACCCCGGACGAGACGAAGACGCTGCCGTCCGGCTCCATCCGGACCACTGCCGTCTCGTACCCGCCCAGCCGGAAGCCGACGAGGTCCTGCGCCTTGCTCGGCCCCAGACCGGTGAACTCGACGTGACTGGCGAGGCCGATCCCCCGGCGAACCCGTGGACCCGCCGCAGGTGGCGGCTCGTACGCGTCGATCCGCGCGGCGACGAGGTCCAGGGCCCGGACGTAGTCGCCCGAGTCGTACTGCTGGAACGTCGAGGTGACCACCGGGAGTTCGTCAGCGGTGAACATGTTCTTGCGGCGCAACTCGATCGGCGACATGCCCAGCTCGCGCGCCGCCTCGTCGACGAGGCGTTCGCGAACCCACGCCGCCTCCTGCATCCCGAAGCCGCGATAGGCGCCCGTCGGGGTCGTGTTCGTGTAGACGGCGGTGATGCGCGCTCCGGCGACCGAGAATCGGTACTGACCGGGGAGCATCGTCCCGGAGATGCGGAACGGCCCGGTGCCGACGTTCGACAGGTGCGCACCCGCGTTCCCCGTGATCGCGGTGTGGATCGCCAGGAAGGTGCCGTCGGGGTCCATCGCCAGACGTGCGTCGTGGTAGGCGTCGCGCCCGTGGAGGGTCGCGGTGAAGTGCTCGACCCGGTCCTCGATCCACTTGATCGGCCGACCGGCCCGCATCGCGGCCAGGCAGACCATGACCTCGTCCGCGTAGAGATGCTCCTTGGCGCCGAACCCGCCGCCGACGTCGCCGGCGATGACGCGGACCTGGTCCGCCCGCAGACGCAGGCAGATCGCCAGGTGGTCGCGTACGTGATGCGGCGTCTGCGTCGACATCCATACGGTCAACTGCTCCAGACCGGGATCCCAACTGGCGATCAGGCCCCGGGTTTCCATCGGGCTGGGGACGATGCGCGGGATCCGCAACCGCCGTGCGACGACGATGGGAGCCGTCGCGAACGCCTCCTCGACGACCTCGTCGGGGTCGCCGATCGAGAACGCGACCGCGATGTTCGTGCCGCGTTCGGGATACACCAGCGCGGAGGTCGGCTCGAGTGCGCTCATCGCGTCCGCGACCGCGTCGCGGGCGTCGAACTCGACGGTCAGGGCCTCCGCCGCGTCCTCGGCCAGGGCCCGGGACTGCGCGGCGACCACCGCGATAGGCTGGCCGCTGTAGCGAACCTCGCGGCCGCCGAGCTGGACTCCGCGTTGCTCCTGCCCCGGTGCGATCCAGACGCACTGCAACGGCTCGGTCGCGGCTTCGATCTCGTCCGGGCCGATGACGAACGCGTCGTGGACACCGTCGGCCGCGAAGACGTCGATCCGTCCGCTGGCGACGAAGCTGCGCACGACCGTCGCATGCAGCATCCCCGGGATCTCGATGTCGTCGATGAACCGACCCTTACCGGTCAACAGGCGCGGATCGTTGACCCGCTTGACGCGTGCGCCAACCAGCCCAGGTCGTTCGGCCACGTTCCCCATCTCAGGCCTGCGCTCCTTCGGCGAAGTAGGCCTCGACGGCCGTTCGGATGTTCTCGTAGCCGGTGCAGCGACACAGGTGCCCGGACAGCGCCTCGTCGATGATCTCCGTCGCCGACCGCCCGGCTCGGCGTGCTCCTTCGACCGTCATCAGGATCCCCGGGGTGCAGAACCCGCACTGCAACCCGTGGTTCTCCCACATCGACTGCTGCAACGGCCCGAGTTCGTCCGGCCGTCCCAGGCTCTCGACGGTCTCGACGACCTGCCCGTCCAGCTGGGGCGCGAGCATCAGGCAGGACCGCACGGCCTCGTCGTCGACGATCACGGTGCACGCTCCGCAGACCCCGTGCTCGCACCCGACGTGCGTCCCGGTGAGTCCGAGCTGGTGGCGCAGGAAGTCCGAGGCGAGCATCCGCACCTCGACGTCGGCACGCACCTGCTGCCCGTTCACCGTCGTCGTGATCTCGACGACCTCGACGCCCGTGACGTCCGTCCCGCTGTTCATGACTCCTCCACGATCGCGGTGACAACCCTGGTCACCAAGGTGCCGACCACCCATCGCCGATGTTCCGCGCCGACGTGGACGTCGTCGTTCGCCGGGCTCGCGTCGCGCGCCGCCGCGCCCAGTCGATCAGCCAAGGCCCGGTTCGCCGGCTCGCCGGCGGCAGCCGCCTCGACGCTCGACAGGCGGACCGGTCGATCCGACACGCCGACCGCGGAGATGCTCGCCGCCTCGACGATCCCGTCCGTCATGCGCAGTCCGACGCTCACGCCGGCGATCGGGAAGTCACCGTGCCGCAACGCGAACTCGTCGTAGCCGAACCGCCAGCCGTCGGCCACCGGGAAGTCCACCGCGGTCACCAACTCGTCCGGCTCCTTCGCGGTCATGAAGACCGACTCGAAGAAGCCGCTCCACGGCACGGTCCGCTCACCTCGTGCCGCGGACCTCAGGGTCACCGTTCCGTCCATGCAGGCGAGCAGACCCGGCAGTTCGGAGGACGGGTCTGCGTGTGCGACGTTCCCGCCGATCGTCGTCCGACTGCGGATCTGCGGGTGGCCGACGTGCCGGATCGCCTGGGCCAGCACCGGGACGTGACGGGCGACCGCAGGATCGCGCTCGATCGTCGCCGCACGCACGAGCGCACCGACGCGAGCACCGGCCGCGTCGACCGTCAGGCCCGTGAGTTCGTCGAGCCGATTGATGTCGAGCACGATCTCGGGCCGCGCCAACCGCAGGCTCATCAGCGGCACCAGGCTCTGGCCCCCGGCGAGGATCGAGGTCTCGTCACCGTGCTCGGCGAGCACGGCGAGCGCGTGGTCCACGCTGCGTGCAGCCACGTACGCGAACCGCCCCGGTTTCATCGATGATCCTCTCAGCCACCTGCGCGTCCGGCGCAACTTTGTCTTCTGTATGACAGATCGTCAAGGGCCCCGGTTGATTTGATACCCGTTCGTGACCGAAGCCGGCACGCGTCGCCCGCACCCGGGATGGCGCGAACCGAATATTTGTATTATTGTCCAACATATCGTCGCACGACGTCGCTCGATCAACGCTGCTGGAGGTTGTGGTGTCTGTGGTGTCTGCTCCGACGGGTGTGT
>CAYMNG010000036.1:0-4821 GCA_964391765.1 uncultured Bifidobacteriaceae bacterium
GCTGTGCCCGAAGCCGGGTCCCTTGCCGCAGACGTCGCAGTTGGCAGCCACGGTGTACTCCTTCGTACCCGCCCGGGTGGGCGATGTCAGTCGACTGGTGGATCCTTCGTACTGCCGACGGCGACCGCGGACGGCCGTGAACTCGGGCAGCGACCGCCTAGGGTAGCCGAGCCGGTGACCTGCCCCCAAATCGAGGGCCCGTCCCCGACCGGGACGCGACGGAAGGCAGCGCGAATGGACCGTTCGACGGCGTGTGCTCCGGCGCCGACCTACGTGAACCCGGGCCGCGCGGCGCACGCCGACGCGCGGAACCGGGCCGGCGGTGACGACGGCGCGGTTCACGGTGCCTCGGGCGGGCCACGGTGACCTCCGTCCTCACGCCGGACCTCGTCCGTGAGTGGCTACGGCGGGCACGGATCGCCCTCGCGGCCGCGCGGACGCAGATCGACGCGCTGAACGTGTACCCCGTGCCCGACGGCGACACCGGCACGAACCTGTTCTTGACGATGGACGCGGCGGTCGACGCCGTGGCCGCGGCGTCCGGCCCCACCGGCGATCGCCGCACGCCGCTGACGGCGGCCGAGGTCGCCCGGGCGGCTGCGACCGGGGCGCTGCTGGGCGCCCGCGGGAACTCCGGGGTGATCCTCGCCCAGATGCTTCGGGGGGTCGCCGACGAGCTCGGCGCGCGCCCCGCCGGCGCGAGCCTGGACGCCGACGTGGTTCGCGGGATGCTCAGGCGGGCGGCCGACCTGGGGTACCAGGCGGTCAGCCGGCCGGTCGAGGGCACGATCCTGACCGTCGCCCGCGCGGCGGCCGAGGCGGCGGAGGCCGCGACGACCTCGACCGGGTCGGCGGCGCAGAGCGCGATCGCCGCGGCCGCCGGCGCGCGGGCGGCCCTGGCGCGCACGCCGCAGATGCTGGAGGCGCTACGGCTGGCGGGGGTCGTCGACGCGGGGGGGCAGGGCCTGGTCGAGGTGCTCGACGCACTCGCGGGCGTGACGAGCGGGGCAGTCGGCCCGGTCGACGTCGAACTGCCCGCGGTCGCCGACCCGGTCGTCGCCCACCGGGCGTACGGCGGGCCCGCCTACGAGGTCATGTTCTTGTTCGACGCCGCGCCGACCGGCGCCGAGGCCGAGCCGGTCGAGGCCCTGCGCGAACAACTCGACGCGCTGGGGGACAGCGTCGTCGTCGTCGGCGGTGACGGGCTGTGGAACGTGCACGCGCACGTCGACGACGCGGGTTCGGCGATCGAGGCGGCGCTGGGCCTGGGCCGGCCGCACCGGATCCGCGTGACCTACCTCGAGCCGGTCAACGCCGGCCGGGGCCGTGCGGTCGTCGCGGTGACGCACGGCCCGGGGATCGCGGCGCTGATGGGCGAGTGCGGCGTCGCCGCCGTGGCCGCCGGCCCCCGTCGCCGACCGTCGACCGCCGAGATCCTCGACGCGATCGTGCGCACCCACGCCGCGCAGGTTCTCGTGCTGCCGAGCGACGCCGAGACCTGCGCCGTCGCCGAGCAGGCCGCGCTGCAGGCGCGGGAGAGCGGGATCCGGGTGTCGGTGATCCCGACCCGATCGGTCGTCCAGACGCTGGCGGCTGTCGCGGTGCACGATCCGGGAATCTCGTTCGACGACGACGTCGTCGCGATGACCCGTGCCGTCGGCGCGACTCGGTACGGGGCCGTCACGGTCGCCAGCCGGGCGGCGTTGACGACCGTCGGACCCTGCGCGTCCGGTGACGTCCTCGGCCTCGTCGACGGCGACATCGTCGCGATCGGGACCGAACCGGGCGCGGTGGCGCGCGACCTCCTGCGGGCGATGCTGGCGGCCGGCGGCGAACTCGTGACGATCGTTCGCGGCGCGGACGCCACCGAGGCGCTGGGTGCCGATCTGGCCGACTGGCTGGGCCGGGACTATCCGCTCGTCGATGTCGTCACGCACGACGGCGGCCAGCCCCTGTGGCCGTTGATCGTCGGTGTCGAATGACGACGGGCCGGCGACGGGTCGGCGATGAGTGACCCGCACGACGACGTGCTCGCGCGGCCGCTGGGCAAGGCCGTCGGGCCGAAGACGGCGAAGGCGCTGGCCGCACTGGACCTGCACACCGTGGACGACCTGCTGCGTCACTACCCCCGGCGGTACGTCGAGCACGGCGAGCTGACCGACCTCGCCAACCTGCGCGAGGGCGAGCTGGTCACCGTCATGGCCCGGGTCGAGACCATCACCAGCAAGCCGCTGCGCCAGCGCAAGGGGACGATGCAGGAGGTCATGGTCACCGACGGCACGCGCCGGATGCGGATCACCTTCTTCTCCCAGCCCTGGCTGCCGCAGCGGATCCCCGCGGGAACGTCGGCCCTGTTCGCCGGCGAGGTCAAGGCGTACCGCGGCCGGCTGGAGCTCACCCAGCCGGTGTGCGAGGTGCTCGCCGGCGACGCTGAGGACATCGAGGCCAAGAGGTTGCTGTCGTTCGCCGACAGCATCGTGCCCATCTACTCGTCGACGAGGTCGTTGCCGAGCTGGCGGATCGGGACCGCGGTCCGCACGGTGCTGGACCTCGCCCAGGGCGTCGCCGACCCGATCCCCGAGGAGGTACGGGCCGAGCGCGGCCTGCCCGACCTGTTCGAGGCCCTGAGCGCGATCCACCGGCCGATTGCCATGGACGACGTGCACCGTGCGCGTGCGCGGCTGCGGTTCGAGGAGGCGTTCGTCCTCCAGGCGCTGCTGGCCCGCCGGCGCGCCGAGACGGCCGCGATGCCCGCGACGCGCCGGGCACCGGTGACGACCCCGCTGCTCGACGCGTTCGACGCACGGCTGCCGTTCGCGCTGACGGCCGGTCAGCGTGACGTGGGCGCCCTGCTCGAGCAGGACATGGCCCGCGAGCACCCGATGCACCGGCTGCTGCAGGGGGACGTCGGCAGCGGCAAGACGGTCGTGGCGCTACGGGCGATGCTGCGGGTCGTCGACGCCGGCGGCCAGGCCGCCCTGCTCGCGCCGACGGAGGTGCTCGCCGCCCAGCACCACCGCTCCATCACGGCGCTGCTCGGCCCGCTCGCCGAGAGCGGCTACCTCGGGTCGGACGGTCCGGCCACCCGCGTCGCGCTCGTCACCGGGGCGCAGGGGATCAAGGCCCGCCGGCGCGAGCTGCTCGACGTCGTTACCGGCGACGCCGGGATCGTCGTCGGGACGCACGCGCTGCTGGAGGACAAGGTGACCTTCGGTGACCTGGCCCTCGTCGTGATCGACGAGCAGCACCGGTTCGGGGTCGAGCAGCGGGCGGCGCTGGCGGCCAAGGCGCTGGAGGGCTCCCGACCGCACGTCCTGGTGATGACCGCCACGCCGATCCCGCGCACCGTCGCGATGACGGTCTTCGGCGACCTCGACGTGTCGACGCTGACCGAGCTGCCCGTCGGCCGCAGGCCGGTCGCGACGCACGTCGTGCCGGCGGCGGAGCGCCCGACGTTCCTCGCCCGTGCGTGGGAGCGGGTCCGCGAGGAGGTCGCCGCCGGGCACCGGGTCTTCGTCGTCTGCACGCGGATCGGCGGCGACGCGTCCGTCAGCGAGCTGGAGGCGATGTGGCACGCCGGTGAGGACGAGGCCGCCGGCGAAGCCGGCGGGGCGTACGAGTCCGAGCTGTGGGCCTCGCAGCAGCCCGGCCCGGTGCCCCCGGTGTCCGTGCTCGACCTGGCCCGCCAGCTCGGCGAGGAGGAGCTGGCCGGGCTGCGGATCGACGTCCTCCACGGCCGGCAGCCGGCCGCGGAGAAGGACGACGTCATGCGCCGGTTCGCCGACCCGACCGCCGCCGACGGCATCGACGTGCTGGTGGCCACGACGGTCGTCGAGGTCGGCGTCGACGTGTCGGCCGCCACGGTCATGGTGGTGATGGACGCCGACCGGTTCGGCGTCTCCCAGCTGCACCAGTTGCGCGGCCGGGTCGGCCGAGGGGCGGCACCGGGGCTGTGCTTGCTCGTGACGTCCGCACCGGCCGGCACCCCCGGCCGGGAGCGCGTGGAGGCGGTCGCGTCGACGTTCGACGGGTTCGAACTGTCGAACCTCGACCTGCGCCTGCGACGCGAGGGGGACGTGCTGGGCGCGTCGCAGTCGGGCCGGCACCGCTCGCTGCGGCTGCTGGAGGTCGCCCGGCACGGCGACGTTATCGAGCAGGCCCGGACGGTGGCCACCGCGGTCGTGGCCGTCGATCCGACGCTCGCGGCCCAGCCGGCCCTGCGCGCCGCGGTCGACGCGCTCGAGGCGGGCGACCAGGCGGACTTCCTGGCGAAGGGCTGACCCGCGGTGACCCGGATCGTCGCCGGCACCGCACGCGGTCGGCGCCTGGCCGTCCCCCCGGCCGGGACCCGGCCGACGTCGGACCGGGTCCGGGAGGCGATGTTCTCCAGCGTGGAGTCACTCGTCCGCGGCGCGGGTCGGGACTGGCCCGATGCGGTCGTCCTCGACCTGTTCGCCGGGTCGGGCGCGCTCGGGCTCGAGGCGGCCAGCCGCGGGGCCCGGACGGTGACGTGCGTCGAGCGCGACGCGGCGGCCACGCGCGTCATCGCGGCGAACGCGGCCGCGGTGGGGTGTCCTGGCGTCGAGGTCGTCCGCCGCGACGCGCGCCGGCTGCCCGCCGACGAAGCGCCCGCGGCGACCCTCGTGTTCGCCGACCCGCCCTATTCGTGGCCGGCCGCGGACCTGGCCGCGGTGCTCGCCCGGCTCGTGGCGATCGGGCGGATCGCGACGGACGCGCGCGTCGGCGCGGAACGACCCGCCAACGATCGCGACGAGGCGTGCCCTCCTGGCGGGTCGATTGCCGGTCGCCGGCGATACGGTG
>CAYMNG010000036.1:4831-21973 GCA_964391765.1 uncultured Bifidobacteriaceae bacterium
CGATACCACCGGTATCCCCCTGATCTGCAGGGTCGACACCAGCGTCGAGGCGGACGAAGGGGCCTGATGCAGTCAGCGGTGTGTCCAGGGTCGTTCGACCCGGTGACCAACGGCCACCTCGACGTGTTCGCGCGTGCCGCGGCGATGGCCGAGGAGGTCGTCGTCGCCGTGCTGGTCAACCAGGCGAAGGACGGACTGTTCGGGATCGACGAGCGAATCGAGTTGCTGCGCGAGGTGTGTTCGCCCTTCCCGAACATCCGCGTCGACGCGTTCCACGGCCTGCTCGTGGACTACTGCACCGCGAACGGGATCACCGCGATCGTCAAGGGACTGCGCGCGGTGAGCGACTTCGACTACGAACTGCAGATGGCGCAGATGAACTACCGGCTCGCCGGCGTGGAGACCGTGTTCATCACGACCAACCCGCTGTACAGCTTCTTGTCGTCGAGCCTGGTCAAGGAGGTCGCCCGGTTCGGCGGCGACGTGCGCGGACTGGTGCCCGAACCCGTGTTGGTGCGGCTGGCGGCGAAGCTCTCGGGGACAATGGGCCCGTCGTAGGTGTCGGTCGACCCGGTTGGAGCTCGTGTGGACGTTCAGGAACGACTCGACGAACTCAAGGTGCTCGTGGAGGACGCCAAGGCGCTGCCGCTGTCGGCGTCCTGCATGATCAACCGCGCACAGGTGCTGGACCTGATCGAGGAGATCCGACACCTGCTGCCGGAGGCCGTCCACCAGGCCGACGAGTTGCTCGCCGACCGTGAGGCGGTCGTCCAGGACGGCCGCCGGGAGGCCGATCGGATCCTCGAGCGCGCGCGGGCCGACGCCGACCGGTTGGTGTCCGAGCACGAGGTCTACCTCGCCGCGGTGGCCGAGGCCGAGGCACTGACCCGGTACACCGCCGGCGAGACGGCACGGATGCGCAAGGAGACCGACGACTACATCGACGGCAAGCTGGCGACCTTCGAGATCACGCTGCAAAAGACGCTGACGACCGTCGACCGCGGTCGGGAGCGGCTGCGCAGCCAGATGTACCAAGAGCTCGCGCCACCGGTCGAGACCGGGTACGACGACAGCCTCGGGGACACCGGCTACATCGACGAGCGCGTGCGCTAGCGCGGGAGCTGCCCCTCGCGCCGGGCGCCGGCGCGGGGGACGTCGCCGGACTCCGGTACGCTAGCCCGGGCCTCTCGCGAGGCCAGGGTTCCCCGCTGCCGACGATGACAGGGACGAAGCGTGACCGGGCTGGATGCGACCGACCCGCTCGTGCTCGACGCCCGGTCGCTTCAGCGCCGCCCCGGTTCGATGATCGTCGTCGACCGGACGGTGCCGGCACCGGAGGGCCTCGGCGTCGCGATGGCTCGGGTGCCGGTGGGAGCGCCGATCGCGTTGGAGTTGCGATTGGAGTCCGTTCTCGACGGCGTCCTGGTGACCGGAACGGCGGATCTGCCCGTCGCCGCGGAATGCTCGCGGTGCCTTGATCCGTTCGACTGGCACCAGGAGGTGGACCTCACCGAGCTGTTCGCCTACCCGGCGACCGACGCCCGTGGCGCGATCGTCGAGCAGGAGGACGAGTCCGAGGATCCGCTGCCGGTGCTGCAGGACGACCTGATCGACCTGCGCCCGACCCTGCGGGACGCGGTGGTGCTCGATCTGCCGCTGGCCCCGCTGTGCAGCGACGACTGCCAGGGACTGTGCCCCGACTGCGGGGTACGGCTGGCGGACGACCCGCAGCACGCGCACGAGGTGACCGACCCGCGCTGGGCAGCATTGACCGCCCTGCGCGACCAGGAAGCCTGACGCACCGTCGCGACGCCCCTGGTGACCCAGGAGCCCGAGAAGTGAGGAAAGACCGTGGCAGTTCCGAAGCGGAAGATGTCCCGTTCCAACACCCGGCATCGCCGTTCGCAGTGGAAGGCCGCGACCCCCACGCTGGTGGCATGCGCCCGCTGCAAGGAGAAGCACATCGCCCACACGGCGTGCCCGACCTGCGGCACGTACGCCAAGCGACGCGTCCTCGACGTCTAGCCTCGTGGCGCCTGAGCGGACAGGCGCGGACCCGACGACGATCGCCGTCGACCTCCTCGGTGGCGACGGTGCGCCGGCGGTCGTCGCCGACGCGGTCGTCGCCCACCTGGCCGATCCTGACCCGGACTGCCGGATCGTCCTCGTCGGACCCGCGCCGATCGCCCGCGCCCTCCTCGTCGAGCGTGGTGCCGACCCCGACGCCGTGTCGATCGTCGACGCCGGTCGGGGAGCAGCGATGGCCGGCGATCCGTTGCCCACCCTGCGGGCACACGACGACGTGACCGTCTCGGTCGCGGTGGGCCTGGTCGCCGGCGGACTGGCCGACGCGTGGGTGTCCGTCGGTCACACCGGTGCGGCCGTCGCCGCCGCCGTCCTGGGCCTGGGCCGCATCGCCGGCATGTCCCGCCCGGCCCTCACCGTCGTCGTGCCGTCCTTGGCCGGCCCGGTCGTCCTGCTGGACGTGGGCGCGGCGACGGACCCGACGCCGGACGTCCTGCGCCAGTTCGCCGTGGCCGGCTGGGCGTACGCCGAGGCCCTCGGCGTTGCGGACCCGAGCGTGGGCCTGCTGTCGATCGGCGCCGAACCGGGCAAGGGCGATCACCTGCGCAAGTCGGCGCACGACCTGCTCGCCGAGGCGCTGCCCGCCGGTGTTCGCTATATCGGCCCGGTCGAGGGCCACGACGTCGCGACCGGCGCTCGGGCTCGCGTCGTCGTGACCGACGGCTTCACCGGGAACGTCCTGCTCAAGGGCCTGGAAGGGGCCGTCACGTGGTCGGCGTCCCGGATGGGTGCGGCGTACGCCGACGCCGGCCCGGCGTGGGCCGTGGCGCGCGCCACCGCCACGTCGCAGTTCGCCGGTGGCGTCCTCCTGGGGGTCAACGCGGTGACCGTGGTCGGCCACGGAGCCGGCACCGCAGCGGAGATCCTCGCGTGCCTGCGCCTCGCCGCGGCAGCGGTGCGCATGGGCGTGGTCGCGAAGACCGCGTCGGGGCTGGCCCGGTTGGCGCTGGGGTCGGTGCCCGCCGACGGCGGAGCGCGGGCCTGATGGGTGATCGACGACAAGCCGGTGGACTCGTGCGGGTCGGGCTCGATGCGGTGTTCGACCCGGCTCCGGTCGCCGCGCTGCGGTCGGACTCGTCGTTGCGGGCGGTGGGTTGGACGGACGCCGACGCGGTCTGCGTCGCCGACGCGATCGCCTCGGCCGCCCACGCCGCAGGACTCGACGTCCGGCTGACCGACGCCGACTTCGCCGGGGTCGCGACCGTCGACGACCTCGTCGCCGCCGTCGCTGCGCGGCTGCCCGGCATCGACGGGCCGTCCGGTGCCGACGGGCCGTCCGGGCCAGCCGCATCGAGCCCGGTGCGACGGGTGGACGCGTGATGCCCGCCGATTCGGCACGCCTGGTCGAGGCGGTGGGGGTCGACATCGACCCGGCGCTGCTGGAGATCGCCTTGACCCATCGCTCGTACGCGTACGAGAACGGCGGGCTGCCGACCAACGAGCGGCTGGAGTTCCTCGGCGACGCCGTCCTGGGGGTCGTGGTCACCGAGACCTTGTACGGGCGCTACCCGGACCTGTCCGAGGGGCAGCTGGCGAAGATGCGCGCGGCTGTCGTCAACGCCGGCGCGCTGGCCGACGTCGCGCGCACGATCGGCCTGGGCGATCACCTGCGCCTGGGCCGCGGCGAGGACGCGACCGGCGGTCGGGACAAGTCCTCGATCCTCGCCGACGCGCTCGAAGCGGTCGTCGGGGCGGTGTTCTGGGCGCGGGGGATCGACGCCGCCCGACGGTTGGTGCACGCGTTGTTCGACCCGCTCGTCGACCGGGCCGCCGAACTCGGGGCGGGGCTGGACTGGAAGACCTCGTTGCAGGAGGTCGCGGCGGCGGCCGGGCGGGGAGTGCCGGAGTACCGCGTCAGCGAGACCGGCCCCGACCACGCCAAGCAGTTCAGCGCCGATGCCGTGGTGGGTGGGCAGGTCCTCGGCCAGGGCACCGGCCGGTCGAAGAAGATCGCCGAGCAACAGGCCGCCGCGGCCGCGCACGCCCGGATCGTCGCCGAGCTCCCCGCCGACCGCGGCTAGCCACGATCGGTCGCCGTGCCCGAACTACCCGAGGTCGAGGTCGTCCGCGCGGGGCTGGCGCCGTGGACGACGGCCCGGCGGCTGTCCGGGGTGCAGGTGCTGCATCCGCGGGCCGTGCGTCGCCACGACGGTGGGGCCGCCGACTTCGGCGCTCGGCTGGTCGGGTGCACCCTGCGGTGCGCGTCCCGGCGTGGCAAGTACCTGTGGTTCCCGCTCGGCGGGCCCGGCACCGGCCAGGCGCTGGTGGGTCATCTGGGGATGAGCGGCCAGTTGCTCGTCGCGACCGCGGAGGCGCCGGCCGAACGTCACCTGCGCGTGCGGCTGGACTTCGACGACGCCGGTCCGCAGATCCGGTTCGTCGACCAGCGGACGTTCGGCGGTCTCGCGGTGTGCGACCTCGTGCCGGACGGCGACGGTGGCCACGTACCGCAGCAGGTCGCGCACATCGCGCGCGACCTGCTCGACCCGAGGTTCGACGACGCTGAGTTCGTCCGACGCGTGCGCGGCAAGGACGTCGAGATCAAGCGGATCCTGCTGGACCAGACGATCGCCTCCGGGGTCGGCAACATCTACGCCGACGAGGCCCTGTGGAGCGCGCGCGTGCACGGTGCGCGCCCGGGCCGCACCCTGTCGGCCGCGGTCGTCCGCGGCCTCCTCGGGCACCTGCGCGACGTCATGGCCGCGGCGCTGGCCGAGGGCGGGACGTCGTTCGACGCGCTCTACGTCGACGTGAACGGTGCCCGCGGGTACTTCGACCGCAGCCTGGCCGTGTACGGGCGGGCGGACCTGCCCTGCCCTCGGTGCGCGACGGCGATCCGGCGGTCGGCGTTCATGAACCGTTCGTCGTACTGGTGCCCCCGCTGCCAGCGCAACCGCCGACGCGACCTGAATGGTTGATTCCCGGGGCGAAACGCCGCACAAAGCAACCATTCGCGTCGTGTCGACGGTTCGGCCGGCGGTGCGGCGGCGCCGACGCGCCGACCCCCGCCGGTAGAGTCCCGACGTGCATCTGAAGAGCCTGACGCTCAAGGGCTTCAAGTCCTTCGCCGCCGCGACGACCCTGCACTTCGAACCGGGCGTCACCTGCGTGGTCGGACCGAACGGATCGGGCAAGTCCAACGTCGTCGACGCACTCGCCTGGGTGATGGGCGAACAAGGCGCCAAGTCGTTGCGCGGCGGCAAGATGGAGGACGTCATCTTCTCCGGCACCGCCGGCCGCGCGCCGCTGGGGCGCGCGGAGGTGTCGCTCACGATCGACAACTCCGACGGCGCCCTGCCGATCGACTACACCGAGGTGACGATCTCGCGCACGCTGTTCCGCAACGGCGGGTCGGACTACGCGATCAACGGCAGCAGCTGCCGACTCCTCGACGTCCAGGAACTGCTCAGCGACTCCGGCATCGGCCGGGAGATGCACGTCATCGTCGGTCAGGGCCAGCTCGACTCGATCCTGCAGGCGACACCGGAGGGCCGTCGAGCCTTCATCGAAGAGGCCGCCGGTGTGCTCAAACACCGCAAGCGCAAGGAGAAGGCCCTGCGCAAGCTCGACGCGATGCAGGCCAACCTCACCCGACTGCAGGACCTCACGGCCGAACTGCGCCGTCAGCTCAAGCCCCTGGGCCGGCAGGCCGAGGTCGCCCGCCGGGCGGTCGTCATCCAGACCGAGGTCCGCGACGCGCGCCTGCGACTGGCCGCGGACGACCTCGGAAACCTGCGGACGGCGCTCGCGGCGGAGATCGCCGACGAGACCGCGCTGCGCGAACGACAGGCCGACGTCGAGGCCCGGCTCGCCGTGCTGGTGAGCCGGGAACAGGCGGCGCAGGAGCAGGCCACCGCGGACGCACCGCGGTTGGCGGCTGCGCAACAGACCTGGTACGACCTGTCCGGGCTGCGCGAGCGGTTCGTCGCCCTCGGCCAGGTCTCGGCGGAGCGGGTCCGGCACCTGCAGCCGGAGCCGGTGGACGAGACCTCCGGCCGCGACCCGGAGCAGATCGAGGCCGACGCGCGCGGACTGCGGGCCGAGGAGTTCGATCTCGGGCGGCAGGTCGCCGGTGCCCGCGAGAGCCTGACGGCCGCCGAGATCGACCGCGCGCAGGCCGAGGACGCCGCCACGGCCGAGGACCGCCGCATCGCCGCGCTCGAGCGAGCCGCCGCGGACCGTCGCGAGGGCCTGGCCCGGCTCGCCGGTCAGGTGAACGCGGCCCACACCCGGATCGAGACCCGCACGGCGGAGATCGCCCGGCTCGGTGCGCAGGTCGATCAGGCGACCGAGCGGGGCGCGGCCGCCCAGCGGGAGTTCCGCCGCATCGAGGTCGACGTCGCCGGCCTGGACGCCGGCGAGGTGGGCCTGGACGCCGAGCACGAGGCGGCCGAAGCCGACCTCGCGGTCGCCGACCAGCAGGTCGAGGACCTACGGGCACGTGAGGGCAGGATCGAACGCGACCGGGCGGCGCTGGCCGCCCGCTGCGACGCGCTGGCCCTGGGCCTTCAGCGCAAGGACGCCGCCGGCCGGCTGCGCGCGGCCGGCGAGCAGGTGCCCGGGATCCTCGGCCCGCTGGCCGCACTCCTGCACGTCGACTCCGGGGCGCAGGTCGCGGTCGCCGCAGCCCTCGGCGACGTGGCCGACGCCATCGTGGTGACCGGTTCGGCGGGAGCGCTGGACGCGGTCGTCCTGCTGAAGGACGAGGACGCCGGACGGGCGGCGATCGTCGTGGCCGATTCCGTGCCGCCGCGCGCACCGCGTCCGCACGTGCGCGAGGCCGGACGACCGCTGCTGGACCACGTGCGGTGCGACGCCGTCCTGGCGCCGGTCGTCGAGCAGCTGCTCGAGCGGTGGACCCTGGTCGACGACCTCGCGACCGCGATCGACCTGGCCGGTCACCATCCGGGGCTGTCGTTCGTGACCGGCGACGGCGACGTGTGGTCCGGCGGCGTGGTCCACGGCGGATCGTCGGCCGGTCCGAGCCTGCTGGAGGTGCAGACCGCCTTCGACGACGCGCAACAGGCACTGACGACCGCGGTCGCCGATGCCGATCGGCTGCGGTTCGACCTCGCGGCGGCGCGTGCGCGCCAGCAGCAGGCCGCGGACCGCGTGGCGGGTACGCTCGCGCGGCTGCACGAGTCCGACGCCCGGCTGGCAGCGGTCGCCGAGCAGTTGGGGCAGCTCGGTCAGGTCGCGCGCGCGGCGACCGCCGAGGCCGACCGACTGGTCGTCGCCCGGGCCGCGGCCGAGACGGCGCTCGCCGCCGACGAAGAACAGGCGCAGGCGCTGGCTGCCCGGCTCGCGGCCGCGCAGGCGGAGCCGACGGCCGAGCACGGTCCGGACGAGCGCGAGGCGCTGGCACACCGGGCCGTCGAGGCCCGCCGGGCCGAGGTCGACGCCCGGCTGGCGTTGCGCACCGTCGAGGAGCGGGTCGCCGCCGTCAACGCCCGCGCCCAGCAGCTCGAACGCGCGGCTGCGGCGGAACGGGCCGCCCGCGCGGCGGCCGTCGAGCGGCGCGAGCGGCGTGCCCGCGAACTCGTCGTGGCCGAGGCGGTCCTCGCCGCCGCGCGGATCGCGACCGCACGCATCGAGGTGTCCGTCGACCGGGCCGGGCGGGAGCGGGCGACGATCGAGCACGCGACGCGAGAGCGCGACGCGGACGTGCAGGCCGTGCGCGCGCAGTTGCGCGAACTGGCGGCAGAGGCGGACCGGCTGAAGGACTCGGTCCACCGCGACGAGGTCGCCCGGGCCGAGCAGCGACTGCGGATCGAGCAGTTGGAGGACAAGGTCCTTGCCGACTACGGGATCGACGCGCAGACGCTGATCGGCGAGTACGGCCCGGACGTCCTCGTCCCGCCGACGCCGCCGGCCCCGGGCGACGACCCGCCGGCGGAGCCCGCGCAGCCGTACGCGTACGTCCGGACCGAGCAGGAGCGCCGACTGAAGACCGCGGAGCGGGACCTCGCGCTGCTGGGGCGGGTGAACCCGTTGGCGCTGGAGGAGTTCACCGCGATGGAGGAGCGGCACCGGTTCTTGTCCGAGCAGTTGGAGGACCTCAAGCGGACCCGGACCGATCTGCTCGCGATCGTCGCGGAGGTCGACGCCCGGGTCGAGCAGGTGTTCACCGAGGCGTACGAGGCGGTGGAGCGGGAGTTCGCCGGCGTCTTCGCCCGGTTGTTCCCCGGCGGGGAGGGCCGGCTCGTGCTCACCGACCCGGCGGACATGCTGATGACCGGCGTCGACGTCGAGGCGCGACCACCGGGCAAGAAGGTCAAGCGGCTGTCGCTGCTGTCCGGTGGCGAGCGGTCGTTGACCGCGGTCGCCTTCCTCGTCGCGCTGTTCAAGGCCCGACCCAGTCCGTTCTACGTGCTGGACGAGGTCGAGGCGGCCCTGGACGACGTCAACCTCGGTCGGCTCATCGACATCATCGAGGAGCTGCGGTCGGGCTCGCAGTTGATCGTGATCACCCACCAGAAGCGGACGATGGAGATCGCCGACGCGCTCTACGGGGTATCGATGCGCGGGGACGGCGTGACGCAGGTCATCGGTCAGCGGCTGCGAGAGCCCGAGTCCGCGTAGCCGCCGCGATCACGCGATCACGCGGTCCGCGGCGGTGCGGCGACGACACTGGCGATGCCGCCGACGATCACGCCGAGGGCGATCGCGAGGAGCGCGACCCACAGCGCGGGTTGGGCAACCATCACGTACAAGAACGCGAAGCTCGTCGCCGTCGAGCACCAGGTGATCAGGTGCCAGCGGCGGTCGGCGGCCCGGGTCGCCAGGTCGGGTGGAAGCGGCCCGTCGGGTGCGGCGTTCACCGCTTCGCGCAGCGGGTGCACGAGGGTCGCGTGCGCGCGGGCGTTCACGGCGGCGAGGACCGCGACGACGACGATCGAGACGACGACCCAGCCCTGGCCGATCCCGATCCCGGCGGTGGCGACGGCCAGCCACACCCCGCTGACGACGATCGCGATGTCGGCGATGGGCGCGAGCACCGAAGCGGCCGGTGCCGCGAACAGCGCCGCTCGGACCTGGGCGACCTGCGTGGCGCGCGCCGATCCGACGACACCGACCAGGCCGATCGAGATCAGGATGAAAAGCACACCGACGCCGAACAGGTGGGTCACCAGGAGGGTCGTGAACAGGGCGGGTTGCACGTCGGGCTCCCTCTCGTACGTGGCTGCGGACCGGTGGCAGGGCGGTGCCGGGAGCCAGTGTGCTGTGCCGGGGCGGCCGGGGGAAGGGTCCGCTACGCGCGCACCGAGCCGGTGAATCCGGTCGCGATCAGCACCTGGGCGGCGCTGTACGTCGCCATGACGAGGGCGCCGGCGATCGGACCGTCGGGCAGCGGTCCGAACGCACCCAGGGCGATCAGCCCGTCGGACACGACGAAGGCGGCGGCACCGCCGGCGATCCGCCACCCCAGCCGGCGTGGCACGCGCAGCACCAGGTCGAGGGCGGCCAGCGCCACGACGACCAGCAGCGCGCTGTACGCCAGGACCGGGATCCGCAGGTCGCCGACGCCGGCCCCCACCGCGGCGTTCACCCCGACCCAGACCAGCGCGTAGGGCACGATCGTGATCGGCCAGGCACGGACCAGGCCGGGGCCGGGGATGCGGCGGATCGCGACGAGGTAGCACACCTGCATCACGGCGAACGCGGCGAGGCCACCGACGAACCACAGGTCGCCGTCGCCCAGGAGGAGCACGTCACCGAGCCAGGCGAACCCCAGTCCGGCGACGAGCCAGCGCAGTGGGCCGGGCCAGGCGAACGCACGTCCGCGGCCGTCGGCGACGATCCACGCGGCCAGCAACGGCATCAGGGCGACCTTCGTCGCGATCTCGACCGGTCGTGCCGAGGCGAGCACGGCGCCGACGTTCACCACGGCGACGGTGAGATAGACCCACAGGACCACGCGCGGCGCCACGGCCGCATCCTGCCGCATGCCGGCCGGCGGCGAGCCTGGAAGGATGCCGGACATGGAAGGTGCCCTGTCCTACGTCCTCGCCGCGCTGGCGGTCCTCGTGGTCGTCGCCGTCGTCACGGGCCTGGTGCTGCGCCGCTCGACCGCTCGCCGCGCCGTCTCGTCGACGCCGCGCCCGGGGATCGACTACGCCCCCGGCGTGGGTGACGACGATTCGGCCCCGCGCGACACCCCGCGGCGGACCGTCGCGACGGTCGACGTCGGTGCGGCGCTGGTCGAACCGGAGGCGGGCCCCGCGGCCGACGCCGATGCGGTCGTGACGCCCACCGCCGAGGAGCTCGAGGGGCTCCTGGTCGTCGAGGTACCCGAACCGGCCTCGGGGCGGCTGCGCCGGCTGCGGTCCCGACTCGCGCGTTCGCAGAACGCCATCGGGCGGGGACTGCTCGCCCTGCTGAGCAAGGACACCGTCGACGAGGAAACCTGGGAGCAGGTCGAGGAGACGCTCCTGGGGGCCGACCTCGGTGTCGGTCCGACGACCGAGCTGATGGAGCGGCTGCGCACCCGCGTGCGGGTCGACGGGGCCGGTGGTCCGGACGCGGTGCGCCGGATCCTGCACGAGGAGCTGCTCGCGCTCGTCGATCCGACGATGGACCGGACGGTTCGGGCCGAGCGGATCGACGGCCGGCCCGGTGTCGTGCTCGTCGTCGGGGTCAACGGCACCGGGAAGACGACCACGACCGGGAAACTCGCCCGGCTCGCGGTGGCGAACGACCATACCGTCGTGCTGGGCGCCGCGGACACGTTCCGGGCGGCCGCGGCCGAGCAGTTGCAGACGTGGGGGGATCGTGTCGGAGCCGTCGTCGTCCGTGGCGCGGAGGGCGGCGACCCGGCGGCGGTCGCCTTCGATGCGGTCAGCGTGGGCATCGGCGCCGACGTCGACACGGTCATCATCGACACCGCCGGCCGGCTGCACACCAAGACCGGCCTGATGGACGAACTCGGCAAGGTCAAGCGGGTCGTGGAGAAGAAATCCCCGGTCGACGAGGTGCTGCTGGTCCTGGACGCGACGACGGGGCAGAACGGACTGGTCCAGGCACGGGTCTTCGCGGAGGTCGTCGACGTGACCGGCGTCGTGTTGACCAAGCTGGACGGGACTGCCCGTGGCGGGATCGTCGTGGCGGTGCAACGAGATCTCGGCGTCCCGGTCAAGCTCGTCGGACTGGGGGAGGGTCCGGACGATCTGGCGCCGTTCGACGCGGACGCCTTCGTCACCGCCCTCATCGACTAGTACGGCTGCTGCTCCGCCCGCGACCCGGGACGAGTGGTACGCACGACCGGGAGCACACCCGCCGGCGGCGCTCCCGGCGGCGCTCCCGCCGTGGGCGTCGGTCGGCCTGGCGCGGGCAGGACGCCGGTCCGCGTAACACGGCGTTCACCGAAGACGGCGGATCGTCACCGGGCGGAAACCTCCGGATGCCCCGGTCGAAACGTCCCGCCACGAGGCTCGCCCCCGTCCGCACCGCGCTCGGAGGGAGAACGCTCATGGAATCGGTCCTGGTCTCCGGTGACACCGCGTGGGTGCTGACCAGCGCCGCGCTGGTCCTGCTCATGGTCCCGGGCGTCGCGTTCTTCTACGGGGGGATGGTGCGCAGCACCACGGTGCTGAACATGGTGATGATGGTCGTCACCGCGGCGCTCGTCGTCGGGGTGCTGTGGATCGCGTTCGGCTACTCGGTCGCCTTCGGCGGGGGCGCCGAGGGCTCGCCGCTGCTCGGGAACCCGGTGGAGTACGCGTTCTTGACCGATCTGCTCGCCAGCGGTGCCGGTTCACTGCCGACCATGGCCTTCGTCGCGTTCCAGGCGATGTTCGCGTGCGTGACGGTGGGCCTGGTCGCCGGCTCGGTCGCCGACCGCATGAACTTCTCGGCCTGGATCTGGTTCGCGATCGGCTGGGCGACGGTGGTCTACTTCCCGGTCGCCCACTGGGTGTGGGCGCCGAGCGGGTGGATCTACCGACTCGGCGTGGTCGACTTCGCCGGCGGCACGGCCGTGCACGTCAACGCGGGTTCGGCCGGTCTGGCGCTCGCCGTCGTCGTGGGCCGTCGACGGGGCTGGCCGCGGACGCCGATGCGTCCGGGGAACCTCCCGCTCGTGATGATCGGCGCCGGACTGCTGTGGTTCGGCTGGTTCGGGTTCAACGCGGGCTCGGCCTTGGCGGCGAACAACACCGCGGCCGTCGTCTTCGTCAACACCTTCGCCGGCGCGTGCGCGGCCGGACTCGCCTGGCTCGCCGTCGAACGGGTCCGGCACGGCCGCCCGACGTCGCTCGGCGCGGCGTGCGGGATCGTCGCGGGGCTGGTCGCGATCACGCCGTCGTGCTCGGCGGTCGGTCCGTTCGGTGCACTGCTGATCGGCGCGGTGGCCGGCGCGACGTGCGCGGTGGCGGTCGGCCTGAAGGACCGTCTCCGGCTCGACGACTCGCTGGACGTGGTGGGTGTCCACCTCGTCGGCGGCGTCGTCGGCACGCTCATGATCGGCCTCGTGGCCACGGCCGACGCACCGGCCGGGGTAGCCGGCCTCCTGTACGGTGGCGGCCTGAATCTGCTTGCCACGCAGGCTGTCGGCGTTACCGCCGTCATGGGCTATTCGCTCGTCGTGACGGTGCTGATCGCGCTCGCGCTGAAGGCGACCGTCGGCCTGCGAGTGACTGCGCGGCAGGAGCGCATCGGCGTCGACGCCGCGTTGCACGGCGAGGTCGCCTACGAGATCACCGATGCCTGGTCGGGACGGTTCGCACCGGCGGACCGACGCTGCGACGACCGCGCCGTCGGACGCCGACGGCCGTGGAAAGTACGCTGACGCCCGTGTTCGCGACCCTCTCTGACCGCCTCGCCGCCACGTTCAAGGGACTTCGGGGCAAGGGACGCCTGTCCGAGGCGGATGTCGACGCGACCGTCCGGGAGATTCGCACGGCCCTGCTCGACGCGGACGTCGCCCTGCCGGTCGTGCGGTCGTTCTGCGCGACGGTCAAGGAACGGGCGCTGTCGGCGGAGGTCTCCGGCGCGCTGAACCCCGCGCAGCAGGTCGTCAAGATCGTCCACGAGGAACTCGTCGCGATCCTGGGCGGCCAGACGGCGCGGCTGGCCATGGCGAAGACCGGGCCGACGGTGATCCTGCTCGCCGGACTGCAGGGCGCGGGCAAGACGACGCTGGCGGGCAAGCTCGCGTCGAAGCTGCGCGGTGACGGGCATGCGCCGGTCCTGGTCGCGGCGGATCTGCAGCGGCCCAACGCCGTCGACCAGCTCAAGGTGGTCGGCGAGCGCGCCGGCGTCCCGGTGTTCGCCCCTGAGCCGGGCAACGGGGTCGGTGATCCGGTCGCGGTGACGAGGGCGGCGCGGGAGTTCGCCCAGACCAAGCAGCACGACGTCGTCATCGTCGACACGGCGGGCCGACTGGCCGTCGACGCCGACCTCATGCAGCAACTGCGCGACGTGCGTGACGCCGCTCGACCCGACGACATCCTGCTGGTCGTCGACGCGATGATCGGGCAGGACGCGGTTCGCACCGCCGAGGAGTTCGCGGCCGGCGTCGGGTTCGACGCGGTCGTCCTGACCAAGCTCGACGGCGACGCCCGTGGTGGTGCGGCGCTGTCGATCGTGTCGGTCACCAATCGGCCGATCATGTTCGCCTCGGTCGGCGAGAAGCTCACCGAGTTCGAGGTGTTCCATCCGGACCGGATGGCCTCGCGCATCCTCGACATGGGCGATGTGCTCACCTTGATCGAACAGGCCGAGCGGGCGTTCGACGCCGAGCAGGCCGAGCGGATGGCCCGCAAGGTCTCCGCCGGGGAGGACTTCACCCTCGAGGACTTCCTCGAGCAGATGCAGGCCGTCAAGAAGATGGGTTCGCTGGGCAAGATCCTGGGGATGCTGCCCGGTATGGGCGAGGTGAAGGCCCAACTCGACCAGGTCGACGACCGCGAACTCGACCGCGTGGCGGCGATCATCCAGTCGATGACCCCGGCCGAGCGGCGCGATCCGAAGATCCTCAATGCCTCCCGCAGGGCGCGGATCGCGCGCGGGTCGGGCACGCAGGTCAGTGATGTCAACGGTCTGGTCGAGCGGTTCGCCGACGCGCAGAAGATGATGCGCCAGATGGGCAAGGGCGGGGGGATGCCGACGCTGCCGGGGATGCCCGGATTCGGCGGCAGCAAGAAGTCCAAGGGACGCACGGCGAAGGCGGTCAAGGCCGGCAAGGGCGCCAAGCGCAGCGGGAACCCGGCGAAGCGGGCTGCGGCGGTCGGTGCCCCCGTCGAGGCGGATCACGCCGAGGCGCCGGCGTTCGACGTCTCCACGCTGCCCCCCGAACTGCGCGACCTGCTGTCGTAGCCTCCAACCGCCGACGCGACCCGAATGGTTGGCGAGACCGGACATTTCGGGCGCGAACCAACCGTTCAGGTCGCGTCGACGGTTCGGGGTGGGTCGGTTCGGCGCGTGCCGCCGGGTCTGGCACAATGGGCGGGCACGTGTCGTGACGGCGGGCCCTCTACCGCGCCGGGACGACGACCCGCAGGCTTGCCTCGATGTCGCACCCCACGCGGCGGTTCGGGCGCATACCGACCACACAACAGGAGAAGCACGACTCGTGGCCGTCAAGATCAAGTTGAAGCGCCTGGGCAAGATCCACGCCCCGCAGTACCGCATCGTCGTCGCCGACGCGCGCACCGCCCGCAATGGCCGGGCGATCGAGGAGCTGGGCATCTACCAGCCGATGGACAACCCGAGCGTGATCCGGGTGGACTCCGCGCGGGTCCAGTACTGGTTGGGAGTCGGCGCGCAGCCGACCGAGGCGGTCGCGGCGATCCTCAAGGTGACCGGCGACTGGCAGAAGTTCAAGGGTCTGCCGGGCGCCGAAGGGACTCTCGAGGTCGCTGCCCCCAAGCCGAGCAAGGTGCTGGCGTACGAGGCCGCCGTCCAGGCCGCCGCCGCCGAGCCGACCGCGAAGCCCAAGCCCAAGCTCGAGGTCGCCGCCGAGCCGGCCGCCGAGGCTGCCACCGAGCCGGTCGCCGAGCCGGTCGCCGAGGCTGCTACCGAGCCGGTCGCCGAGGCCGCCGCCGAGGAGTCCGGGGCCTGATGCTCGACGACGCACTGGGCCACCTGGTTCGCGGCATCGTCGACCACCCGGACGACGTCGACGTCCGCGAGCGCAACGGGCGGCGGGGCCGGTCCCTGGACGTGCGCGTTCACCCGGACGACATGGGCCGGGTCATCGGCCGTGGCGGGCGGACCGCCACGGCACTGCGCACCGTGATCACCGCGATCAACGATGACCGCGGTGTGCGGATCGACTTCCTCGACGTCGCGGAGCGCTAGCCCACGTGCGCGTCGTCGTCGGGCGGATCGGCCGGCCGCACGGCATCCGCGGTGAGGTCAGCGTCCGGCCGCTGACCGACGAACCCGACACGCGGTTCGCGCCCGGGTCCGCGCTGCTGGACGAGCGTGGCGGCCGCGAACTGGTCGTCGAGCGGTCGCACTGGCACTCGGGCCGGCTGCTGGTCGCGTTCCTCGGCGTCACTGACCGCACCGCGGCTCAGGAGTTGCGCGGCACGCAGTTGTCCATCGACCGGCCCGACGACGAGCGCCCGGCCGATCCGGCGGAGTACTACGACGCCCACCTCGTCGGCTGTCAGGCGCTGGTCGACGGTGACGTGATCGGGGAGGTCGTGGAGGTCATCCACCTACCGGCGCAGGATCTGCTGGCCGTGCGCCTGGCCGAGGGCCGCGAGGCGCTCGTGCCGTTCGTCGCGACGATCGTGCCCGCGGTCGACATCGACGCCCGTCGGATCGTCCTGGATCCCCCGCCCGGCCTGCTCGACGCGCCCGAGGATCCGGTCGGCGACTGATGCGCATCGACGTCGTCTCCATCTTCCCGGCGTACCTCGACCCGCTGCGCCTGTCACTCGTCGGCAGGGCGATCGACGCCGGACTCGTCGACCTGCGGGTGCACGACCTGCGCGACCACACCGACGACCGGCACCGCACCGTCGACGACACCCCGTACGGCGGCGGGCCGGGGATGGTCATGGGCCCGGAGCCGTGGGGACGTGCGCTGGACGCCATCGGGGCCGACCCGACGACGGGCGAACGACCGGTGCTGGTCGTGCCCACGCCGTCGGGTGGGCGGTTCGACCAGCGGACGGCGCAGACCTGGAGCCAGGAGCCGTGGCTGGTGTTCGCCTGCGGGCGGTACGAGGGGATCGACGCGCGGGTCGGCGCGCACTACGCCGCCCGACCGGACTGGGCGGGGGTGCGCGAGGTGTCGCTCGGCGACTACGTCCTGGCCGGCGGCGAGGCCGCAGTGCTGGCGATGGTCGAGGCGACCGTGCGACTGCTGCCCGGCGTTCTGGGCAATGCGGACAGCGTCCGGGACGACTCGTTCGCCCCCGGGGCGATGGCCCGGCTGGTCGAGGGCCCGGTGTTCACCAAGCCGCCGTCCTGGCGCGGACTCGACGTGCCCGACGTCCTCCTCAGCGGCCACCACGGGCAGATCGACGCCTGGCGGGCCGACCGCGCGCGTGAGCGCACGGCGTCGATCCGGCCGGACCTGCAGGCCTGAGGGATCGCCCGTCGATCACGTGCCCAGGGCCGCGGCCACGACCGCTCGGGCGTCGTCCTGGATGCGGGCCAGGTGTTCGGGCCCGCGGAAGGACTCCGCGTAGATCTTGTACACGTCCTCGGTACCGGAGGGCCGCGCCGCGAACCAGCCGTCGTCGGTGGTCACCTTCAGGCCGCCGATGGGTTCGCCGTTTCCGGGCGCGTGGGTCAGGCGGTCCCGGATCGGCTCGCCGGCCAGGTGCGTCGCGGTGACCTGCTCGGGTGCCAGCCGGGCGAGGGTCGCCTTCTGCTCGCGGGTCGCGGCGGCGTCGACGCGCGCGTAGACCGGATCACCGTGGACGGCGGTGAGGTCGACGTAGTGCCGCGACGGCGTGCGACCGGTCACCGCGAGGATCTCCGAGGCGAGCAGGGCGGCGATGATGCCGTCCTTGTCCGTCGTCCACGCCGACCCGTCGCGCCGGAGGAAGGACGCGCCCGCGCTCTCCTCGCCGCCGAAGACCACGCCGCCCTCGCTCA
>CAYMNG010000037.1:0-17965 GCA_964391765.1 uncultured Bifidobacteriaceae bacterium
GGTGACGTACCGCCCGTCGAGGCCGGCGACCAGGCGGCCGAACGCGAGGAGGACGGCCTCGGGGGTCGCGTCGGGCGGACTGACGATGACGCCCTTGCCACCGCCGTGATCGAGCCCGGCGAGGGCGTTCTTGTACGTCATCGCCCGGGACAGGCGAAGGGCGTCGGCGTAGGCGGCGGCGCCCGGCGACGGCTCGTGGTCGTACGCGGCGAGCCGCACGCCGCCCAGTGCCGGGCCGAGGACCGTCGAGTGGATGGCGACGACCATGCGGACTGCGGTCCGGCCGTCGTGCGCGACGACCACCTGCTCGTGGTCGTCGAAGTCGGCCCACGGGTCCGCGCTCATGAGCCGAAGCGTAGGCAGCCGAGCCGCGTTCGACCACGGATCGGCCCGTGGCCGGTGATTCGCGGTCCGATCGAGTTGTCACGTCGTCCGCGGGGGTGTCAGACTCGGCGGGGCCGACCGAGCCGGCACGATCGGTGCGATCGGCCGTGATCGGCATGGAACCATCGGCATGGAACCATGGGCACGGGGTTACGCACGGGCCGTCGGGGGGAGGGAGCGCGCATGGACTCGAACTCGGTTGAGCCCGAACAGTTGCTGACGCCGGCCGAGGTCGCGGCGCTCTTCCGGGTCGACCCCAAGACGGTGACGCGCTGGGCCAAGGCGGGCAAGTTGAGCAGCGTGCGGACGCTCGGGGGCCATCGCCGGTACCGGGCCGCGGAGGTCCGGGCGCTCCTGGTCGCGAGCAGTCCGCCGCGACGGATCGACCAGCCGAGCATCGGGTAGGGGCGTGGGCGATCCGGTCTACCGCCCGGTGATCCTCGCCGCCAAGGCGGTCTTCGCCGGCCTGGGGTTGCGAATCGACATCCGGGGGACGGAGAACATCCCGACCGCCGGTGGCGCGGTCCTCGCGATCAACCACACCAGTTTCCTCGACTTCACCCTGGCCGGCCTGCCCGCCGATCGCCGCGGGCATCGGCTGGTGCGGTTCATGGCGAAGGACGGCATCTTCCGGCATCCGGTGGCCGGTCCGCTCATGCGTGGGATGCGCCACATCCCGGTCGACCGGGAGGCCGGGTCGGCCGCCTTCCGCGACGCCGTCGACGCCCTGCGGGCCGGCGAGCTCGTCGGGGTGTTCCCGGAGGCGACGATGAGCCGGTCGTTCGAGATCAAGGAGATCAAGAGCGGAGCCGTCCGGATGGCACGCGCGGCGAGGGTGCCGCTGATTCCGATGATCGTGTTCGGCGGTCAGCGGATCTTGTCGTACGACCACCGGGACCTCACCAGAGGCCGACCGATCACGATCACGGTCGGCGAGCCGCTCCCGGTACCACGCGACGTCGATCCCGAGGTCACGACGCAGGTCCTGCACGCGCGCCTGGCCGAACTGCTCGACCAGTCGCTCGACCGCTACCCCGACCAGCCGCCGGGGGCGTGGTGGATCCCGGCCCGCCGGGGGGGCGGCGCACCGACGTTGGCGCAGGCGGCGCAGATCGATGACCGCGTGCGCGCCGAGCGCGCCGAGCGGCGCCGGTAGGGCGCTCGCCGGGCAGGTGCGTCACGCCGGTGCGTCACGCCGGTGCGTCAGGTCGGATGGTGGACGGCCCAGTCCTCGTACGCCGCGACGGCGACCGGCAGGGTCGGGAAGATCCGGTCGTCGCCGATCCGGTCGCCGACGCCGTGGGCGACCAGTAGGGCGATGACCTCGGACTTGACGCGGACCAGCGCCAACGTGATCCCGCGCGAAACGCACTGCGAACGGACCTGATCGAGGGCGTCGAGGCCGGTGATGTCGACCTCGGTGATCGCCTCCATGTTGAGCAGCAGCCAGCGGGGTGGGGTCTGCGCGGTCTGTGCGGAGTCGAGGGCGGCGAGGCAGGTGCGCACGAAGTTGTCGGCGTTGGCGAAGAACAGGGGCGAGTCGAAGCGGAACACGACCAGCCCGGGAACCTGCTGGCTGTCGGGGTAGTCGCCGATGTCGTGCCAGCCGGCCACCTGCGGTGACTGTCCGAGCACCGCGGCGTGCGGTCGCGCGACGCGGGTCAGCAACTCGATCGTCGAGATCGCGATCGCGGCGAGAACGCCGTAGAGGATGTTGAACGCCAGGACCCCGAAGGTCGCGAACAGCGCCAGTGCGAACTCGCGCCGACGGAAGGCCAGCAGCCGGCGGAACTCCGCCACGTTGACCAGGCGGATCGCGGCGTAGATGACCAGTCCGGCGAGCGCTGCGGTCGGGAACGCTCCGATGACGGACGCGAACGCGACCACCGAGACGACCGTCAGCACGGCGGCGACGACCGAGTACATCTGGCTGCGCGCGCCGCTCTCCTGGGCGATCACGGCCCGGCTGGCGCTGGAGCTGACCGGGAAGCCGCCCACGAGGCCGGCGGCGGTGTTCGCGCCGCCGAGGGCGACGAACTCCAGGTTGTTGTGCACCCGGTCACCGGTCCGGTCGGCCAGCGCACGCGCGGTGAGCAGGTTGTCGGTGTACGCGACGATGAAGATCCCGACGGCGGGGAGGATGAGGCCCTGCACGTCGCCGATCCCGACGGCGGGCAGGCCGAGGTGCACGGTGGTCAGCGAGATATCGCCGACGGTCGCGATCGGCCCGTCCGACAGGCCCAGCACCGCCGTCAGCACGGTCGCGGCGAGGATCACGACGAGCGGGACCGGCACCCGCGGGTAGCGCGGGGAGAACACGAGCAGGCACGCGGCCACCACGGTTCCCATCAGCAACGACGGGACGGACACGCCGTCCTCGGCGACGTTGCTCAGGAACGACGAGACGATCTGAACGAACGAGTCGCCGGCCACGTCGACGCCGGTGAGCTTGCCCAGCTGGCTGGCGATCATGATGACCGCGACACCGGCCATGTACCCGACCAGGACGGGCTTGGACAGCAGGTCGCCGATGAAGCCCAACCGCAGGCCGGCGGAGACGAACGCGAACACCGCGACGAGGAGGGCGAGCAGGGTGGCCAAGGCGGCGTAGCGCGCGGGATCGCCGATCGCCAGCGGTGCCAGCACGGCGGCCGTCATCAGCGCGGTCGTCGATTCGGGCCCGACGGACAGCACACGCGAGGAGCCGATCAGCGCGTACGCGACCATCGTGACCGCGACGACGACCAGGCCCGTCTGGGCGGGCAGGCCGGCGAGCGTCGCGTAGGCCATGACCTGCGGGATGAGGTACGCCGTGACCGTGATCCCGCCGACGACGTCGCCGCGCAGCAGACGGCGGTCGTAGTGCGCCAGGTTCCGTACGCCGATCCTGCGGGCGGCGCCCGGCTCGCTACTCGGCGGCTGCCGGGGTGCCGTCATGTACGGCCATCAGGTCGGCGGCGTAGTCCGGCACGTAGTGACTGAGTTCGCGCGGCGGTCGCTCGTAGCCCTTCGGCGCGGGGCGTTTCGGCAGTTCCAGCGGTGGGCGCGTCGCGTCGAAGTAGTCGATGCTGGTGAGCAGGTGATGGATCATGTTCAGGCGTGCCCGGCGCTTGTCGTCGCCCTCGACGACGAACCACGGAGCCTCGGGGATGTCGGTGTGGACGAGCATCTCGTCCTTGGCCCGCGAGTAGTCCTCCCACCGGGTGATCGACTCCAGGTCCATCGGCGACAGCTTCCACTGCCTCATCGGGTCGCGCAGCCGTGAGCGGAACCGCGCCTCCTGTTCGGCGTCGCTGACGCTGAACCAGTACTTGCGCAGGATGATGCCGTCCTCGACGAGGAGCCGTTCGAAGATCGGGGCCTGGTGCAAGAAGCGCCGGTACTCGTCCGGGGTGCAGAACCCCATGACGCGCTCGACGCCGGCCCGGTTGTACCAGGACCGGTCGAACAGCCGGATCTCGCCGGCGGCCGGCAACTGCTCCACGTATCGCTGGAAGTACCACTGGCCCCGTTGACGATCGGTGGGCGTGGGCAGGGCGACGATGCTGGCGACGCGCGGATTGAGGTACTGCGTCACGCGCTTGATCGCCGAGCCCTTGCCGGCCGCGTCGCGGCCTTCGAAGACGACGACGACCCGCGCGCCCTCGGCGCGCACCCACTCCTGCAGGTTCACCAGTTCGGCCTGGAGTCGGTACAGCGACCGCTCGTAGAGCTTCTTCGGCACCCGGTCGACCCTGGGCCGGCCCGCGTCGGACGCATCGACCTTCTTCGCCATGGGGCGAAGTCTGGCACCTCGCGTTCGCGAACACGCCTCGAACGACGGCCGAACGTACCCTTGACCCAGCTCGACGACAGTGGGGCGAACCGGCCGGAAGGAGTCCGACGATGGAAAGCCCGCAGCCCGACCCGACGCCCGCCACCGAAGTCGCACCGGCGATCGCCGAGGTCGCACCGGCGCTCGCGCCCGTGGCGACCCGATCACATGCCCGCACGATCTGGGAGGTCGTCGGGGTGCTGGTCGCCGTCGTGCTCATCGGCCTGGCTGCCGTGTCCGGGTTCGCCCTCGGCTATCTCGTTCGCGGGCACGAGACTGTCTACCCGGCCCGTGCGGACCTGCGGGACGGCGACGGGTGGGGGATGCACGGGCCGAACGGTCCGTGGGGGAACGACCAGCGCGGCGGGCCGGGGTGGGGGACCGACCGGTCGGAGTCGATGACCCCGGGGTGGCCGCACATGCGCGGTGACCGGTTCCCGACGCCGACTCCGGTGCCGACGCCGACGCCGTAGGGCCCCTACCGAAGGGCGGTGTTGTGCGCAGCAGTCCGCCCCATCCGTGAACGAACTTCGGACGCGCGACACCAGCCGATGCTCGAACTATGTTGAAGCGATACAGGTATCGGGCGTATCTCACGCGTCCCGGTCAGAATGTCGCGATCAGTAGGACGTTCTGGTGCGCGCGAGTGGTCTACAACGACGTGATCCGTGCCCGCGGGGAAGCGCACAGTGCCGCGTGACAACGCGACGTGACCCGAGGGAATCTCCGCCCTTCAGGGCGGAGAGGACGTCAACGGCTGCCGCTGGTGAGGAACCTGGCGCGGTCGACGACGACCCGCTCGTGGGTCGCGGTACCGACCTGTCGACGAGCGCCGGCGACCTCGTGCTCGGCGACGATGGCGAATCGGACGCGGCGACCGTCGACGGATTCGACCGTCGCCGTCGCCCGGACCGTCGCGCCGATCGGGGACGCCGCGACGTGGTGCAGGTCCAGGTGGACGCCGACGGTCGTGGACTCCGGTGGCAGGCCGGCGACGATCGCCGCGCAGGCGGCCTGTTCCATCAGGGCCGCCAGGCGCGGGGTGCCCAGGACGGGCAGGTCGCCGCTGCCCAGTGCCCGTGCGGTGTCCGCATCGGTGACGACGAGTTCGGCTTCGCCGCGTCCGCCGGCGAGTGTCGCCGTCACGGGCCGACCGGCCCGCCGGCGAGTGTCGCCGTCACGGGCCGACCGGTCCGCCGGCGAGTGTCGCCGTCACGGGCCGACCGGTCCGCCGGCGACAAAAAGGGTTTGGCCGGACACGAACGATGCCTCCGCACCCACCAGGAACGACACGGCCGCCGCGATGTCCTCCGGTTGCCCCACTCGGCGGACCGGCGTCCGCGCGGCGATGTCGGCATGGAACTCCTCGACCGAGATGCCCAGCCGGGCCGCGGTCGAGGCCGTCATGTCGGTGGCGATGAAACCGGGAGCGATCGCGTTCGCGGTCACGCCGAACGGGCCGAGCTCGATCGCCAGCGTCCGGGTGAAGCCCTGCAGGCCGGCCTTCGCGGCGGAGTAGTTCACCTGGCCGCGGTTGCCGAGGGCCGAGGTGCTCGACATCGACACGATCCGGCCCCAGCCCGCGTCGACCATGTACGACTGGACCGCGCGGGTCATCAAGAACGCCCCGCGCAGGTGCACGTCCATCACCGAGTCCCAGTCGGTGACGTCCATGCGGAAGAGCAGGTTGTCGCGCAGGATCCCCGCATTGTTGACCAGCACGGTCGGCGGGCCGAGTTCGGTCGCGACCCGCGTGACGGCCGACGCGGTGGTGTCCTCGTCGGCGACGTTCGCGCCGACGGCGAGCGCGGTCCCGCCCTCCGCCTCGATCTGCGCGACGACCGGAGCGCACGCGTCGGCGTGCCGGTCGAGCACCGCCACCGCCATTCCGTCCCGCGCCAGGCGTCGGGCCACCGCCGCGCCGATCCCCCGTGCCGCACCTGTGACGATCGCGATCCGTGCATGACCCATGTCGACAGTGTGCCAGCGGGCGATGCTCACCGTTCCGCGGAGCCGGCGGTCCAGCGCAGCAGCGTGTCCACGCCGAGCATCAACCACCCCAGGGCGAGGCCGGCGGCGGCGATGCCGACGACGTACAGCGCGACGGATGGGACCCCGTTCGCGGCGACGTCCAAGAACCCGTACGGATAGGCACCGATGACCGCGCCGCGGGTCAACGCCCAGGCGAGCCACACGGCGGGCAGGATCAGGGCGCCGCCGACGACCCCGCGCGAGAGGAGGCCGCGCGGTCCGGCGACGATCCACACGAGCACCGTGACCAACGGGGTGACGACGTGGAGGAACGCGTTGCTCCAGAACTGCCAACCGGTCTGGCCGCCGGTCGCGAGCAGCACGTTGTACACGACGCCGGTGATGACGATCATCATCACGCTGTCCAGGCGCAGTGCGCGCCACGTCGCCCCGACCCGGTCGGCGCGGGTGAACAGTCCGGGGCGGGCCACGAGAACGGTGAGCACGACCGCGACGACGATGTTGCTCCAGATCGTGAAGTACGTCAGCCAGTCCAGGAGGCGCTGCAGCGGGGTGGCGACGCCGTTCGCGACGTTGCCCAGCAGGGTCGGTCGGGTCGGGTCGAGGTGGGTGTTCGACCCCGTGAGCGTCAGCACGAAGGAGATGGCCAGGCCGGTCCACGCGCTCGCCGCGTTCGCGGCCAGCCACGGGACGACGTGCCGGCGCCGCGGTGGCGTCATCGCGGCGCCGGCTGCTGCTGGGTGATGCAGTGGATGCCGCCGCCGCGGGAGAACACGACCCGGGCGTCGACGAGGACGACCTGACGGTCGGGGTACGCCTCCTGCAGGATCCGCGCGGCGACGTCGTCGTTCGGGTCGTCGAACGCGCACAGGATGACCGCGCCGTTGCACACGTAGTGGTTGATGTAGGAGTAGTCGACCCAGCCGTGTTCGTCGCGCAGCACCGTCGGTGCGGGGATGCCGACAAGACGCCACGGGCCGGCGGCCTGCAGCAGCTCGCGTACCTCGGCGCTCACGTCGTGGTCCGGATGCGCCCGGTCGCGCTGGTCGTGGAACACGATCGTGTCGGGACCGGCGAACGCGGCCACGATGTCGACGTGGCCGCGGGTGCCGAAGTCGTCGTAGTCGCGGGTCAGGCCCCGCGGCAGCCACACCGCGCGATCGATGCCGATCGTGCGCCGAAGTTCGGCCTCGACACCCGCCCGGGTCGCGCCCGGGTTGCGGTTCGGATCCAACTGCACGGTCTCGGTCAGCAGGACCGTGCCGCGGCCGTCGACGTGGATGCCCCCGCCCTCGTTGATCAGCGACGACGGCACGACCTCGGCACCGCAGGCGTTCGCGACGACGGCCGCGATGCCTGCGTCGGCCGCCCAGTTCGCCCAGTGCTGGGCACCCCATCCGTTGAAGACCCAGTCGACCGCGAGCAGGTCGCGGCGCGGCCCGTCGCGCCCGTCGGCCTGGTCGGCCCGGATCGCATGGACGAACGTCGGCCCGATGTCGCGCATCCACGCGTCGTCGAGGGCCGCGGGCAGCAGGTCGATCCGTGGGTCGAGGGCGGTGCGCGCCAGCGCGAGATCGGCCGGTGCGACGACCATCGTCACCGGTTCGAACCCGACGATCGTGTTCGCGACGGTCGCCCACGCATCGCGCACCGTCGCCAGGCCCCTCGGGTCGAGGTCGGCGTTCGTCGCCGAGTCGGGCGGGAACGCCATCCAGGTGCGATCGTGCGCAGCCCACTCCGGCGGCATCCTGACGGGGATCGACATGGAGCCCCACGCTAGGACACGCACGCCGATTCGCCGGCCTGACTCGTAGGGTGGGCGCGTCCTGGCGACGACGGTGGGAGGTGCGGTGGCAGAGGGCACGCGGTTCGGCTGGCGCGACCTGGTCCGCGTGTGGTCGTCCGCGGCGGCCGCGGGACGGACGCGGCGGCCGACCGACGCGATCATGCTCGTCGGGGTCGTCCTCGCGCTGGTCGTCCTCGCCCGCCCCATCGTCGGCGGCGTCGTGGCACCCGGGCCGGTGGACTCCGGACTGGCCGAGTTCCTCGGCGGCCTACCGGAGGTCGCGACGCTCGCGCTGGGTCTGGCGTACGCCGCGCTGAGCGTGTGGGGACTGGTCCTGCTCCTGCTCCCGCTGGCCTTCCGCGGCCGCTGGTCCTTGTCCGCGACCTTGGCGCTGGTCGGCCTGGTGGCGTTGGCCGGCAGTCTCGTCGCCGGATCGGCGGTGGGGTCCTCGCGATCGGAACTGTGGGACTCGTTCCTCACCGTCCCGGACGCGCCGACGTATCCCGCGGTGCGGTTCGCGGTGCTCACCGCGATCATCACGACGGCCTCGCCGTACCTGGCCCGCCCGTTCCGCTACTTCGGACGCGGACTCCTGGTGGCCGGTGCGGTCGGCGCGACCGCGGCACAGGTGTCGTGGGCGAGCGGGGTGTTGGCAGGGTTCCTCATCGGCGTGGGCGCCGCGGCCGTCACGCACCTGCTGTTCGGGTCGCCGCAAGGGCTGCTCACCGCCGAGCAGGTCGAGATCGGCCTGGCGGACCTGGGGATCGATGCCCGCGGCGCGGTCTCGGTCTTCGCCGACGCCAGCGGGTCGGCCCTGTGGCGCGTGACCGACGCGGACGGACGGGACCTGCTGGTCAAGGTCCTCGGCCGGGATGCCTGGGACACCCAGTTCGCCGGATCGGTGTGGGCGGCGTTGACCCGCAGGGGGGCTCGGGTCGGGGTGGGCCGCAGTCGGGAGTTCCGGGTCGAGCACGAGGCACTCGCCGGGATGATCGCCGACCGGGCCGGCGTGCCGGTGCTCCCGTTGGTCGTCGTCGGACGCAGTTCGCAGGGCGACGCGCTGATCGCGACACTCGCGCCGACCTGGTCGCTCGCCAACGCCGGCACCTCCGCCGGCGACGCCACTGCCGGCACCTCCGCCGGCGACGCCAGCGCCGGCACCTCCGCCGGCGACGCCACCGCCGGCACCTCCGCCGGCGACGCCACTGCCGGTGCGGACATCGCGGGCGAGGACGTCGACGACGGTGACCTCGATGCCGCGTGGCGGGCGGTGCTGGCCCTGCACGCGACGAACCTGGCGCACGGCGGGATCGACGCGACGAAGATCGTCCGGCGCCCGGACGGGCACATCGCGTTGGCGGACCTGTCCGACGCCGAACTCACCGCCGACCCCGGGGATCAGCAGGTCGATCGGGTGCGCCTGCTGGTCGCGACGGCGATCGCCGTCGGCCGTGATCGCGCGATCGCGCGGGCGGTGGAGGCGCTGGGTACCGACGGCCTGATCGATCTGCTGCCGTACCTGCAACCGGCGGTGCTGGACCGCGGGACCCGCGCGCGCGTGCGGGACCTGGACTGGTCGATGGCCGACCTGCAGCACGACGCCGTCGCGCTGGCGGGCGTGCCGGCTCCGCGGCTGCTGCAGGTCCGTCGCGTGTCGGCGAAGTCCATCGTCGTCGTCGCCCTCGTCGCCCTGATCGCCTACACCCTCGTCGGGGTCTTCTCCGGCGTCGACCTGGCGAGCATCGCGTCCTCGATGCAGTCGGCGACGTGGGGGTGGGTGCTCCTGGCGTTGGTGTGTTCCCCGGTGATCCAGGTGTTCTTCGCTTACTCGACGATCGGCTCGACGCTGAAGCACCTGGCCTACGTGCCGGTCCTCATGCTCCAGTACGCGATCCAGTTCATCGCGCTCGTGCTGCCGGCGACGGCGGCCCGGCTGGCTCTGCAGGTGCGCTTCTTCGAGCGGTTCGGCCTACCGCCCGCGACGGCCGTGGGCATCGGGATGATCGACAGCTTCAGTGGCTTCCTCGTGCAGATCGCCCTCGTCGTGCTCATCCTGCTGTCGGGCCTGCCGGGCTTCACCTCGGCGATCCTCGGCGGGAACGGCGGCGGCGAGTCGTCCAGCGGCGGCGGGCCGTCGTTGCTGCTGGTCGTCGCCGCTGCCGTCGTCGTCGGGCTGGCGGTGACCGTCGCGGTGCCCCGCCTGCGTCGCCGACTCGTCGGTGGAATACCGAAGATGCGCTCGCGGATCGCCGAACAGCGACGCAACGCCGGTGACGCGCTCCAGGTCGTCCGGCATCCGCGCAAGGTGGCGACGATGCTCCTGGGGAACCTTGGCGCCCAGGTGATGCAGGCGATCGTCCTGGGAATCTGCCTGGTGGCCTTCGGCGGATCGGCGCACCTGTCGCAGCTGATCCTCATCAACACCGGCGTGAGCCTGTTCGCCGGGCTCATGCCGGTCCCCGGCGGGATGGGCGTCGCGGAGGCCGGCTACACCGCGGGCCTTCAGGCGATCGGCGTTCCGGCCGCGGACGCGGTGTCGGTGGCGATCGCCTTCCGGCTCGCGACGTTCTACCTGCCGCCGCTGTGGGGGTCGGTCGCGATGCGCTGGCTGCGGCGGCACGGGTACGTGTGACCGCGTGGCGCACCCGCGGTTCGACGCGAAGGCGTGCGACGCTGGCCGGGTGATCGCCCTTCCCCGCGGCCACCGGGTCGAACGCGTCGTGCGCAGCGGCGTGGCGCTCGCGCTCGCCGTCGGCCTCGCGGCGTGCTCGTCCCCCTCGACCGGCGAGGAGCGTCCGCCGCCGGTCCTGCTCAGCCCGTCGGCGCCGGCCTCGGCCGGCCCGACACCGGCACCGACCGCCGCGACGCCGCTCGCAGTCGAACTGGACCCGCAGTGGGCCGCGGCCGCCACGGACACCGGTGGGTACCGGTTGGACCTCGAGCCGACGCGAAGCCCCGGGGTGTTCGACGGGCACTTCTACCGGCAGGCGGCCGACGGGGCGGTCAGCGGCCGCCAGGTCGTGACGATCACCGTGACCGCCGCGGACGCGGTCGAGGTGCGCTGGCCGGACGGGACCTCGACGCCGGGTCGGCTGACGCTGGCCGGCAGCGGTCGCGGCCGCACCGAGCTCGCCCTCGATCCCGGCTGCCTGGACTACCTGGTCGACGGTTCGTCGCAGTTGGACTGCCGGCTGTACCCGGTCGACGAGTTCGGTCCGACGGCGAGTGCCGTGCCCACGCCGTCGGCGGTCGCCCCGCCACCGAGCGAGGCGATCGCGCTTCCGGACGCGGACGAGGCGATGGGCTACCTGTGCAGCGTCTCCAATCCAGGCATGATCGACCACGTCACCGGACCCGACGCGGACCCGTACACGACCGCCGTCCTGCAGTCCGCGCTCGCCGCGGCCGGAAGGGACCCCGGGGAGATCGACGGGGTCTACGGCCCGACGACCCGCCGCGCGGTGCGTGCGTTCCAGCGATCGGCGGGCCTGGCGGTCGACGGTCTGGTCGGTCCGCGGACGTGGACCGCACTGCAGTCCGCGGTGTGCACGCTCGCGTCCGACCCGGCCGGTCAGTAGTCGGTCTCGTCGACTACTCGGCCGGTGTCGCGGGTCGAACACCACGTGTCCGACACGGACGAGTGGTACCGCCGGTGCCCGTCATCGACCGCGGAGCACCGGTGAGCGACACGAGGAGCGCAGGAGTCGCTTGAGCAGTCGCTTGTCGCCAGTGGCTTCGATGGCGCCCGGGGTGGCGACGACGACCAGGAGGTCGCGTGCGCGACTCATGCCGGAGTACATCACGTTGCGCGGCTCCAGCCCGTCGTGGAAGCCGTCGACGCACAGCACCACTGCCGGGCGTTCGAGGCCCTTGAACCCGGCGACGGTGGAGTAGAAGACATCGTCGGCCTGCCATAGGCCGTCCCAGTAGGCGGCCTTGTCGCCGTCGAGTTCACGCTGGACCGGATGCCGGTGGAAGGAGGTCAGCAGGGCGACGTGCTCGGGCAGCCACCCGCGGCGTTCCAGCAGGTCCGCCACGGCATCGTCGGCGCATCCGACCACGTCGTCGCCGGGCCCGCATGCGACGAACTCGACCGGGAAGCCGTCGCCGGCCCGGCTCGTCACATCCGCGCTGATGAGCGGGCGGAACGCATCGACGATCTGCCGGGCGTTCCGCAGGTTCTCGTCGAGCACGAGGGGAACGAGATCGACGTCGGGACGACCGCGACGCTCGGCGAACACGGCCTGCTCGTCGTCGCGGAACACGGCGATGCGCACATCGGGTGCGCAGCTCGCCAGGAGCGCCGGCCACCAGGCGTCACTGAAGTCCTGGGCCTCGTCGACGACCAGCGCGGTGAATCGCGCCGCGTCGGGCAGCTCCTCGGCCTTGGCGCGGATCTCCTCCGCGCCGCGGCGGTTCCAGAAGTCCCGATCGTCCGGGCCCTGCACATGGACGCCCCACTCGTAGCCCAACTGGAAGAACGTGCCGAGATAGGCGGGGTGCTCGCCGTCGGGCAGATCCGCCATCGCTCTGCGCACCGACTCGATGGCGCCACGGGTGTACGAGACGAAGCACACCCGCTCCCCGGCCGCGGACCAGCGACGCGCCTGCTCGATCGCGAGCCAGGTCTTGCCCGTGCCCGCGGCGCCGGTCACTTCGATGCGCCGCACGTTGCGGACGACGGACAGCAGGGCCGCCTGCTGCTCGGTCAGCTGCTCCACGCGCTCGAGGCGCCGCGAGGTCCGTCCGGCGATCTCGCCGCCCTCGTCGAGGACGCCGAGCAGGTGGTCGAGGGCGGACTGGATCCAGTCACCGGGCGGGAGCGCGGTATGCAGGCCCGGCTGGCCGAGCCGGTCGAAGACCCGGCCCGCGGCATCGGCGAGGTCGTTCTTCCCGATGAGCACCTCGCGTGGGAGCTCGGGCCCGAGGTCTGCGCCGACCGCGGTGTAGGGCAGGGCGACGAGCCATCCGGCACGCAGACGTCCGCGCGACCACGTGGGCTGCCGCTCCAGGAAGCGCTGCAGTGCCCGCACCTCCCGGGCGGACTGGCCGGCCGGGTCGATGTTGTGCACACCGTCCGCACCGTTCTGCCGCACGCGGCCGCCCGAGTAGGTGATGTGGCCGCCCTTCACCTCGACCACGGCTGCACCCATGTCGGGCATCAGCACGAGGATGTCGATCTCGACCTCGCCATCCACCGGATCGGTGAAGCGCAGGCCGTGCAGCATGACGTCGACGTCTCGCAACTGCGCGATCAGGGCCTCCCACACCACCTGCTCGGAGGCGTCGACGAAATCCGGATGCTCCGGCCAGACCCGCGGTGCCACGTCCTATCCCTGCTCAGGTCGCAGGCGAGGGACGTGATCGTCGGCGCTCCCGCGCAGCCAGCGCCAGCCACGGTGCGGAGGTCCGTGCTCGGGGTTGATCCACACGCGCATCGCACGGGGCGAGCGCTCGGGGTCGATCAGGAAGACCGCCGGGTAGACGACCGCAGACGTGCCCACCGCGACGATGGCGCCGGCCCTGTGGATCGCCGTCTCGGCGGCCTCCCAGGTGCGGGCGTCCAGGCCCTCGCCGAACAGCACGACGTCCGGACGGCAGTCGGCGCCGCAGGTCGGGCAGCGTGGGACGTGTTCGCCGTCCCACGCGGTGTCGGCGAGGTCGTGCCGGTGATCGTGATCCACGCAGCGCACTGCCTGGAGGGTGCCGTGCAGTTCGACGACCCGCGTGCTGCCTGCCGCCGTGTGGAGTCCGTCGACGTTCTGCGTGACGACCGTCACGGGAGCGGTGCATGCCAGTTCGAAGGCGGCGATGGCCGCGTGCGCCGCGGATGGGCGGATCTCGCCGGCCCTGCGCACCCGCGGACCGAACTTCTCCCACAGTCCCGGCAGCCGCTCGGGTGTGAGGTCGCCGGCATTCGGTGGGCCGTCGTCGCTCGACGAATAGAGGCCGCCGGCGCCGCGATAGGTCGGGAGTCCGGCCCCGACGGATATCCCGGCGCCGGTGAAGAACACGACGGGACCAGGGATCTGGAGTACCTCGTCCGTCATCCGACCGCCCTCCCCGTCGACACAAGACTAGAGGCCGCGGCTGACGTCAGCGCTTCCTTCGGAACGGTGCGGCCGGTCGACCCGGCCCGCCGCTGGTCACCTCCTCCGTTTCGCGTAGCTGTCGCGACATCTTGCGGCGGAAGGTGACGATCGCCCAGTGCTCCGTGCCGAGCACGGCGAGATGGACCTCGGCGAGCTCACTGAGAGTGAACGACTCCGCGTCGATGGAATGCTCCGGATCGGGTGTCTTCCGGTGGGTGACGTGCGGCTCCTCCTCGCGCTGGGCACGGAGGCCGCGGCTGGACTGTCAGACCCCTGTGAGACAACAGGGGCGAAGCAGCGACGACAGCCGGGGGATAACCTCGGCAGAACGGGGACGCCATGCAGCTCAACGCCATGCTCGATGTGGATGTGCTTGCCCTGCAGCGTGACGACGAGGTCACCTGTCTGCTCGGCTTCGATGCACCGGTCCCGGCCGACCTCGCCGATCGGCCGGGTGAGTCGCTCGTCGTTGTCGTCGACCGGTCGGGCTCGATGCAGGGCGAGCCGCTGGCGGCGGTGCGCGCGAGTCTGCACGCTCTCGTCGATCGGATGAAGCCGCAGGACTCACTCGGTGTGGTCGCCTTCGACGACCGGGCGGAGGTCGCGGTGCCGACGCGGGCGATGGCCGACCACCACCTGCCGATGGTGCATGGACTCATCGAGTCCATCGGCGCCGGCGGGTCGACGGATCTCGCCGGCGGGTTCCTGCTGGGGCTGGCGCAGGCGCGGCGGCACCGGGGCGCGACGGGGGCCACGGTGCTGCTGCTCTCCGACGGGCACGCCAATGCCGGCATCACCGACCCGATCACGGTCGGGCAGTTGGCCGCCCAAGCGCGTACCGAGCGGATCACCACGGGCACGGTCGGCATCGGCACGGGATACGACGAGACCCTGCTGGCCGAGCTGGCAACGCAGGGCAGTGGCTCCCACCGGTTCGCGTACACGCCCGATGATGCTGCTGCCGTCGTCGCGGAGGAGGCTGGCGATCTGCTCAGCAAGGCGATCGTCAACGCGTTCGTCCGGGTCAAGCCCACCGATCCCGCGCTCCTCGAGCGAATCGGTACGTTGCACGATGTGCCGCGCTGGGTCGAGGCGGACGAGACCGGCGACGAGGTCCTCGTGATCCCGCTGGGCGATCTCTACGCGGGCGAACGGCGTGAACTGCTCGTGCACTTCACGGTACCGGCCATCGCCTCGCTCGGGCACCACCAGTTGGCCACGTTCACGATCGACTACGTGACCCTGCCTGACCTTGTGTCGCAGACCATCACCTGGCCGATGGCCGTCAACGTCGTCCCCGGCGACGAGGTGACCGGTCGCGTGCCGAATCCGACGGTCACCACCGCACGGTTGCTCGCGGAGGCGACCCAGGCGAAGAAGCAGGCGAATGAGGCCCTGGAGCGTGGTGACGTCGAGGGTGCCGGTCGCATCATGGACAGCCGGGCGGACGCCTTGCGGCGGGCGGCATCGAGCATCCAGCCCACTGTCCCCAACGCCGCCGAGCTGCGCGGCCGGCTCAGCGAGGAGGAGGCGCAGGCCCGCAAGCTGGCGCGCAGTGCCCGTGAGCGTGACGCGATGACCGCACGCAAGTCCTTCACGGAGGACATCGCCATGGAGTCCCGGGGGCGCAACGACCAGATCCGCCGAAACCGCACCCGTGGCAAGCGCGACTTCTGAGCCGCCGCGTGCGTCGGCTCGGGCGATGACGCTGGGCCGTTGCCGTTGCGCCGCCATGTGCTCTCGGTGGTAGGTCAGGTACTTCGACTGCTTATCCCGGAAGGGTTGGGTCGACCTGACGGACGAGCGTGCCGTTCAGAACTGGATCGACCGCTACACCTCCCCGCGGTAGCAGTCGACTATTCGAATAGGTAGCCGCCCACTTGTTCCTGGAGAGCTGAGTACACACGGTCACGCGGCCGTCCATCAGTTCCCTCCTTCGTGGACTCCTGGTCCTGCGTGGTTGTTCGTGGTCCTTGGCACCCTTCGCGACAAGTCAGTGCGCTCACGGGGCAGCCTCGGGCGACGGATCGCCAGCAACGGGGTGGAAGTAGTCGAACAGGCCCTGCTTGATGGGGTCGTCGAACTTGAGGAGCATCGTCACCACCGAAAGCGGATTGCCATTCCCATCGGGCATGGTGGTCTCCTCAGCGTCGAGCGCCTTGGCGCGACCGAGGTAGTAGTGGTCGCTCCCCTCAGCGTCGTCCTTCTTGACGAACACGTGCACCCGAACCGAACCGTCCACGACCAAGCTGACTTCCTTGCTCGCCAGCGTCCGCCGGCTTCTGGAGAACCACCTCATGGTCGATGGGTCGAGCAGCTGGTCCTCGTATGCCGTGCTCGCGTCTACCTCGCTCGACTTGTGGAGCGTTACGAAGATCGCGCAGACGCCGGTGGCCTCATCAGTCTTGTAGCCGTAGATCGTCGAGGAGAACGCGCGCGGCCACCCGACGATGTGCGCGGCGTCGCGGCGGGAGTACTGCATTCCCGGCGTGAATGGTAGATGCGCGTCGTACCGGTCCCGCGTGAGTCCCTTGCCGGTCTTGATGAGGTCAGAAACCGCCTCCCGGAGGGCCGCCGAATGGGCATACCCGTCACGGAATTCATCGGTTAGCAGGACAGACTCGCCCTGACGCTCAGCAATACCGACCCGGTACCGGGTCACGTCGGCCTGGGCGTACCCCGTCAGGGTCAACGTGTCGATAGCACTAGTGATGTGCGATGCAGTACTTGGAATCCCGGCCAGTTCGAAGGCAATGCCGATCTCGAACGCACTTGCGGCCCCGCTGTCGAGGAGGAGCTCCAGGAGGATGAACTCGTGCAGGCGCTTCCCCGCGAGCACTTCGTGTGATAGGAGGTCCAAGGCCCGCGATTCGCTCTCGCCAAGCATCGGGTCGATCTTCAACAGCGACTGGACGAGTGCGGGATAGTGCTGCTTCTTTGTCGCTAGTACTACCGGATCCACGGAGCGGAATCGGTAGAAGTCCCAGAGCTTCGGTACCTCGCCAACCCGGTTCCTCATCGCAAGCAGGGCGTTCTTCAGGTTCGCCATGCTGTCGAGTTGTGTCTGTTTGATCGACTCCAGTATTCGTTCGCGGGCGATCTCGTCGAAGCTGACGCTGGAGAGACCGGGCAATGCGCCAGCTTCAACGGTCTCGTTCAGCCGCTCCCGTAGCGACTCCCTATTGAGCGACTCATCTCCAAACAGGGCAATTGGAATCAAGTAGTTGTTCGTGTAGTTGCCGATGAAGTCGATGACCACCAGGTAGTCCTTGTCTGCGGCCAAGCGCAGACCCCTCCCGAGTTGTTGAACAAAGACAATGGCGGACTGGGTCTGTCGGAGCATGACCACTTGATTGACACTGGGAATGTCGACGCCTTCATTGAAGACATCGACGGTCAAGATGAAGTCGAGCGCGCCGCACTCGAGCTCCTCGACGCGACTCTCACGAACCTCAATGGGGTCATCCCCCGTGAGGGCGACAGTGCGCAGAGGTCTCCCGCGAAGTGTGCTTGCGTTCAGAGCCGCTGCTAGAGCGTGCGCCTCATCCTTCCGACTGCAGAAGATCAATCCCCGAGGTGGTACTCCCGCCTGGCCATAGCGATCAAGGGCGGCAATGAGGTACGCAACGCGCTCGGGCGTCACAAGCAGGCCGAAGTCCGTCCTCTCCGACGTCGTCGAACCGTCCGCGTACGTGACGTCCGTGATGCCGTAGTAGTGGAAGGGGCAGAGCATCTCCTCCTCGAGGGCCTTGTTCAGGCGGATCTCATAGGGAACGTTGTAGTCGAATAGCTCGAAGACGTTGAACCCGTCGGTCCTCTCCGGTGTTGCCGTCATCCCGAGCATGAACTGCGGTCGAAAATGCCCCATCACTCGCTGGTACGTGTCAGCTGCGGATC
>CAYMNG010000037.1:17975-21795 GCA_964391765.1 uncultured Bifidobacteriaceae bacterium
GAAGGCGTCCGGTTCTACGCCAGAAAGCACGGACTGCTGGGAAAGTGTTTGGATAGTCGCGAATACGTATCGCCGTTCATGTTGCTTGTAGGAACCCGTCAGTTTGCCGAAGTCGGAATCCGGGCCCGCCAACACCCGCTTGTACTCGGCGATCGTTCTGTCGAGAACCTGCTCGCGATGGACGATGAAGAGCATGCGAGCCGGATCGACGGCCCTGACATCGAGGGCTGACAGCATGGTCTTGCCAGTGCCCGTCGCGGAGATGATGATCGCCTTCTCCGCACCCTCAGCGCGCGCGAAGTCAAGCGCCAGGAGGGCATCTTGCTGCATGCCATTCGGGCGGATCTGCTTCGCGGCCGATCTGTCGCGCTCATCAGTCGCGTGCCGCTTGGAGGGCTCGGGCGGAGCCATGTACGTGGCTGCATACTCGTCGATCCAGTCCTGCGTAAGTGGAACCGATTCGGCAACCTGCTCCTCTAGGAGCCGCTCGATCTGCCGCGCCAGATCACTCCCCCGAGCGGCCGAGACCTTCAGATTCCATTCGTGGTTCTGAGATAGCGCCCGGTTGGTCAGGTTCGAGCTGCCGATCATTGCGGTGACGGTGTGCAGTCGGTCGAATACGTATCCCTTTGGATGGAACCCCTCAGCGGTGTGCCGGCGGACCTCGATCCCGGCGACCTCCTGCAGTTTGAGGAGCTCCGCGAACGCCCGTGGCTGGTTGAAGCCGAGGAAGTCGGAGGTGATGATCCGGCCACCTGCCCCAGCCTCGATCAGGTGCTGCTTGATCTGAGCGATGGCTCCCGGACTTATGAAGGCCACCGAGAAGGTGAATCCCCGGCAGCGCTTCAGTTCCTCGACGATGGCGTGCTCGACGGTTCGACCACTCTCATTGAGCACGAGGCGTGGAGCGGAGTGGCCGGAACCCGCTTGACCGCCACCGAGGTAGCCGTACTCGATGTCAAGGCGAAATCGGTCGGCCCACATGAAGTCCGCGTCCATCAGGAGAAGTCCGCCTGGATGAGGTCTACGGCCGGAATGTCCGCAGGGGCCCAAGGCACCGTCGTCAGTTCGGATGGGAGCAGCCACTCAAGCGCCGCATGCTCGCTGGCTCTCGGGGTGCCGGAAGCGAGGGTGCAGTAGAAGGTGGTGAGGGTCACGACTCCGAAGTCATATTCGTGAGTCGTGGTAGTGACCGCGTCACCTACTTCCACGATGCAATCGAGTTCTTCTGCAATTTCCCTCACGAGCGCGTCAGCAGGTGTCTCGCCAGGCTCGATCTTCCCTCCGGGGAATTCCCAGAGTCCGGGCAGGCTTCCGTCAACGCCTCGCTGAGCGCACAGAATGCGGCGGTCGTTGACGATCACCGCGCCGACGACCCGAATCTGCCTTGCCATCAAGCCTCCCACGTTCCCGGGAGCTTAGCGATTTGGAGTGACAACCAGGCTCTCTCATTGCCGCGCCGGGTCCCTGCCTCTCGGTATCGTCGGACCGTGAGTGAAGGCGGCGCGCTGGAGCAGTTGACGGCGCTTCGCCAGTACCAGGGAGACGGCAGGCGGGCCCCACACAAGCCACTTCTCGTACTCCTTGGCCTTGGTCAACTGGTAAGTACGGGCACGTCGAGGATGCCCTGGTCGGTAGTCCAATCGCGACTCGGCGACCTCCTTGCGGAGTTCGGCGCCGCCTCCCACAGCGGAGCTTCGTCCGCCGCCTATCCCTTCACTCGGCTTCGCAGCGACGCGGTGTGGCAGTTGTCGCGAGATGTACCTAACGACAACGTCGGCCCTCTCAATGCAGAGCCCATCGATGGATACTTCACGCCGGAGATCGAGCAGGAACTCCTCGGCTCGAACGAGGTGCTCAACTCCGTGGCCAGGTCGCTCGTCGAGAGCCAGTTCCCCTTGACGATTGCCCCCGACGTACTGACCGCCGTCGGGCTCGATCCGGACGTTGTCTTCGGACCGACGACCGCTATCGACACGACCGTCCGAGATCGAAAGCGGGATGCCAACTGGCGTCGCCGGATTGTGGCGGCATGGGACCGGTCGTGCGCGTTCTGCGGCTACGACGGAGCCCTTCGTGGTGCTCCTGTGGGAATCGAGGCCGCCCACATCCGCTGGTTCAACTTCGGCGGCCCCGACAGCTTGGACAACGGATTGGCGTTGTGCTCCCTGCATCACAAGCTGCTGGATCGGGGCGCCATCGGCCTTCGCGATCCGGGAACTATCTTCGTTTCGGACGCCTTCTCGGCCGTTGGCGACATCGGCCGCGCTGTCTATTCGCTGCATGGACGGGAGCTTCAGCCGCGGCCAGGGACGCCACTTCCGGCCGTCGAGCACGTCCTATGGCACCGTCAGGAAGTATTCAAGGGCGAGCCGCTTGCCGCGTAGGACAAGCCCCAGATCATCACAGCCAGAACGACGGAGTTGACGGCAGCGGTCACCCGGCGGCGGGCGTTGTCCCGCGACCAGCCCGTGAACTCCACGACGTGGTCCAGGATCCGGCCCTTGCCTACCCTGGACGTCTTCACGTACGCCAATTGATGAAGCCCGCAGGTGAGACGGCCTGCGGTCCCGTGTGTTCGGGCTGTGTTGTGCCGTACCGATCGGGCCAGCATTTGGATTGAAGGTTCACCATCCTGTGGTGATCGAGATCTCGCCCCAGCCCGGTCAGCGGAGTAGAGTGCCACCCCTCCTGCGTCGGCAATTCCCGGCTTCCGGCACTCCCATTCAGACACAATCGGCCTATGACCGGCCAGCACTCTGCTGGCTAGAGACTCTTACGAGGTCTGGCGACGGCGACTACGTGCCGCAGAGTCATCGGCTGTGATCTTCTCGCCCTATCTGGACCGCCTTGTGCTTCATCTGGTCGGGCACTGCCCCTTGCCCGCGGAACAGGTGGTTGTGGTGACTGATCTGTCGCCCCACAGTGGCGCCCTTGACTATGTCGCGCAGCTGAAGGCGCTGAAGAGACTGATCGGTATCGGTGTCGAGGTCAGGTCACTCCCACGCCTTCACGCCAAGGTGCTTCAAGTCGACCGAACCGTTGTGACCTTAGGATCGCAGAACTTCACTTCCTACGCCCGCAAGAGCAGAGAGTGCACGGCGGCTCCGCCCGAACCGGTCGGCGATGCGCAGTTCCTGGACACCCTTGAGCAGTGGCGCGCTGACTCCATAGAGGTACCCGAGGAGTTGGTCGATCGCCTGCTCGACCAACTCGCCGGGCAGGCGGCGGCGTTGAAGGAAGCTTCGATAGTCCTTCAAGATGCGTTCGATGAGCTGATCGCCGTCCACGAGAGGGAGCGGCAAGAGCGGCGTGCTGCGGAGCAGGCGGCCGCGGCCAGAATCGAGGTCGAGCGGCTTGCCGCGGAGCGACGCAGATCGGACGCCTGGTTTGAGATTCTGACGAGCCGCTCAACGTTGCGACTTGCGCAGCGCGTTGCCTTGGCCTCTGTGAAGACCGTTGGCTCCTGGGAGAGCGGGTTCTTCACTGCACTCGTCGCAGACCGCGAGTACAACCTCAATGAGTGGGTCACCTCGACTGCCGGGACTCAGGAGACGCGAGCGCTGACCCGTTTGAGGATGTACCCGCTGTTGCTCCAAGAGTCCGGACGCATGGGTTTCGCTCGGGTAGGGAAGGAGCGCATTTCATACGTTCGTGACGGAGTCGAATGGGGTCATCTCCTGAACATCCACGGATCGTCGACCAAGGTAGTCACGCGGCTTCCGGACACTGGATTCACGCGCCGAAATATCACTCTGGAGCTACACCCGAGTTCGACAGTTGATAGGTTAGTGCATCGCGGATAGTCGTTGCGGGGCAG
>CAYMNG010000038.1:0-9441 GCA_964391765.1 uncultured Bifidobacteriaceae bacterium
CCGTCACCAGTCCGAAGCCGACGAACGCGAAGAACGCGGTGATGAGCAGCACCGAGATGTACGTCGCGCGCGGCACGTTGCGCTTCGGGTCGTGCGACTCCTCGCCGTAGATCGCGGTCGCCTCGAACCCGATGAACGAGGCGAGCGCGAAGGCGAACGCGATTCCGGCCCCGCCGAACAGTCCGCCGGCGAGGATCTCCGACGGGCTGAACGAGGCGGTGAAGTGCGGTCCGTCGGGTCCGCCGTCGAACACCGCCGACAGGCCGACCGTGAACAGGGCGAGCAACTCGATGATGAGCAGGACCCCGAGGACCTTCGCGCCGATGTCGACCGACAGGGCCGACAGCACGTACACGATCACGAGGATCGCCAGCGCGTAGACCCACCACGGGATCGACTCCGGCGCACCGAACTTCGCCTCGAACTGCAACTTCAGCTGGAACGCGATGAAGCCGATCACGGCCCACTGCACCGTGAGGTAGGCGAGGACCGAGACGAACGCCGAGCCGACGCCCGGGACGATGCCCAGGCCGCGACCGACATAGGCGAAGAACGCACCGGTGTTCGTGACGTACTGGCTCATCGTGGCGTAGCCGACGCTGAAGATCAGCAGGATCAAGCCGACCGTCACATACATGCCGGCGGCCGCGGCGCCATTGCCGATCGCCACCGCGATCGGGAACGCCCCGGTCATACCGGCCATCGGGGCCGATGCCGCGACGACGAAGAACACGATCCCCAGCAGGCCGAGCGTCCCCCGCTTCAGGGTCGTGTCCGGCGTCTCCGGGTCGGCGGCCCCCAGCGTCCGATTCGACTCCGGCAGGTTCTCCCTCTGCGACATGCATCCTCCAGCGGGTCACGCAACTCGCGCACAGCGCGAACGGCAGGTCGTACGGGACCGAATGACGGGACAATGTCGCGCATCGGACGCGCCCGGTCAAGCATCTTGGCTGCGACCCGATCGACTCACGCCGGTCACGCCACCGATCGCGCCACGGATCGCGCCACCGCGCACTCGCGAAACGTCGTTCGTGCCCGAACTGCTGTCGTAGGCTCCCGCGCATGACCGACCTGCGTGGATTCCTGCCCCCGTACACGCCCAGCGGCACCTCGGCCCTCGTCCCACCGATGCCCTGGCACTATTCGGGAAACCTCGTCACGGTCGAGTACCGCACCGATCCGGCGAAGGTCCGGGCGATCCTGCCGTCGGACGTCGACCTGGCCGCTGACGACCCGGGCGCGGTCGCCTTCATCTGGGCGGACTGGCAGTCCTGCAGTGACGGCGGGGCCGAGTTGCTGGATCCCGCACGCTCGCAGTACCTCGAGGCGTTCGTCATCGTGCGGTGCCGGTATCGATCGATCACGTACAGCCGGTGCGTCCTGATCTGGGTGACGACCGACTTCGCGCTGGCCCGTGGCTGGTTCCAGGGGTACCCCAAGAAACTCGGCAGCATCTACGTCACCCGCCCGTACGGTCGGGGCAAGGCCGCCCCACGCGTCGCCGCGGGGGGCAGGTTCGGGGCGTCGCTGGCGGCGTACGACCACCGGCTGGCGAGCGCGACGGTGACGCTGCGCGAACCCGCGACGAGCAACGGGTTCGTCAACGCGCACAAGATGCTGCACCACCGGGTCATGCCGTCGCTGGTTCCCGACGCGGGGATGTCGCTCGCCCAGACGGTCACGATGGGCGGAGTGGACGTGGATCTCGGTCAGCCGTGGGTCGGCGACGCCGAACTCACGCTGCACGACTCCCCGTGGGACGAGGTGGCCTCGCTCCTGCCGGTCCACGAGGTCATCGCCGGATACTTCTGCGAGGTCGGCACGACGTTCGCCGGCGGCACGCTGCTGGACGACGACTCCCGCGCGGTCTGATCCACGCCGGCGGCGGGTCAGTAGTCCTCGATGTACTCCTCCAGCTCCCAGCGCGTCGTCTCACGCGTCGCCGGATCGACCACCGCAGCCTGGTAGCGCGCGACCTCGTCGCGCTTCATCACGGTGAACGCGTCGACGAACGCGCTGCCCAGGTGCTGGCGGAGTCCCGCGTCGGACTCCAGCGCGTCGAGCGCCTCCGCCAGGGACATCGGCAGCACCGGACGCGCCTGGTCCTCGTACGCCCACCCGCTCGCGATCTGCGGCGGGGTCAGCTCGCGCTGGATCCCGTCCAGCGCGGCGGCGAGCACCGCCGCGATCACGATGTAGGGGTTGGCCGAACCGTCGCCGATCCGCAGTTCCAGGCGTGTGCCCTGCCCGCGCTCGGGCGGGATCCGGATCATCGTCGAGCGGTTGTCCAACCCCCAGTTCGACCGGTACGGGGCGAGGGTGTCCGGTCCGAGTCGCTTGAAGGCGTTGACCGTCGGGTTCGTGAACGCCGCGAGCGCCGCCGCGTGCTCGACGACGCCACCGATCATCGCCAGGGCGGTGGCGCTGAGTCCGTCGCCGCCGTCGTGCATCTGGTTCACCCCGCCGGGGTCGGTGACCGAGAAGTGCAGGTGGAACCCGCTGCCGCCCTCGTCGGTCCACGGCTTGCCCATGAACGTCCCGAGGATCCCGCGTTGCGCGCACACGTCCTTGACCGCGGTCTTGAACAAGAACGTGCGGTCCGCCGCATCCATCCCCTCGCTGTGCCACAGGTTGATCTCGTACTGCGACGGGCAGAACTCGTGGTTCCCGGCGAACGCGCCGATGTTCAGTTGATCGGCCATCCGCAGCAGGTACAGGAAGTGGCCGTCCGGATCGACCGGCGAACCGGTCGTGTACACCCGCCCGGGCTTGTCCAGGATCCGGGCCCAGCCGTCCTCGGTCCGTCGAGCGAGGTAGAACTCCAACTCCGGCCCACACACCGGCGTCAGGCCGATCCGGTCGTACTCGTCCAGCACCGACCGCAGGACCGCGCGCGGCGCAACGGTGCTGCGGGTCCCGTCCGGGTTGTCGATGTCGCCGATCGCGTACGCGACGCCCGGCTCCCACGGGATCGGGCGAATCGTGTCGGTGTCGAGGCGGGAGATCATGTCTGGCAGGCCATCGCCGAAACTGCCGGATCCGCTGTCGAGCACGTCACCGTGGGTCGTCGTGACCCACGTGCCCTGACAGAACGCCGGCCCGTGCGCGGCCGCCCGCTCCAACTGCGAGACCAGGAGGTCCTTGGACCGCGTGATCCCGAGCAGATCGGTGAACACCAGACGGACGACGTCGATGCCCTGGGTCTCGAGGATCCGGCGGGTCTCGGCGAGATCGTGCAGCATGTGTCTCCCTCGGCAACCAGTCGTCCGTGCGGCCTGCCCCGAACCGTTCGGAACCCAACGATCGGGTGGATACTAGGCGCTTCGCCCACCGACGGCGAGCCTGTTCGCCGATCGCCCGCACCGAGGAGAGCGATGCGCGTCCTGTTCCTCCAGCACGATCACGTCAGCCCGCCCGGTCCGGTCGCGGAGCGCTTCGCCCACCGCGGGTACGAGGTCGTCGAACAGGTCGTCGTCGCGCCGGAGAACTTCTTCCACCCCAACCAACCCTTCGAGTTCCCCGACCCACGCGAGTTCGACGCTCTGGTCGTCATGGGCGCGCCGTGGGGGGCGTGGGACGACGCGACGATCGGGAACTGGCTGCTGCCGGAGATCGAGTGGCTGCGCGAGGCCGACGAGTTCTCCGTGCCGGTGTTCGGAATCTGCTTCGGCGGACAGCTCCTCGCGCGGACGCACGGCGGATCGGTCGCGCGGGCGCCGAGACCGGAGATCGGATGGACCGCGATCTGGACCCAGGAACCCGACGTCGTCGGTGCCGGTCCCTGGTTCCAATGGCACTACGACCGCTGGCAGGTCCCCCCGGACGCCCGCGAGATCGCGCGGAACTCGGTCGCGTCCCAGGCCTTCGTGCTGCGTCGGAACCTGGCCGTGCAGTTCCATCCGGAGTTGACGGCGGCGGGACTGCAGGGGTGGTACCTCAACGGCGGGCGAGAGATGGTCGAGGTCGATCGACAGGATCCCGACGTGCTGTACCAGCACACGCTCGCCGAGGGCGAGTCCGCGGCGGCCCGGGCATACGCACTCGTCGACGCGTTCCTCGACCGCGTCGCGTCCGCGTGAGGGTCACACCTGCCGGACGGGCAGCCGCTTGAAGCCGTGGACGAAGTTCGAATACACGTAGTCGGGCCGCCCGTTCGGCTCCAGTTGCGTCCCGCGCGCGAGCAGCTCCTCGAACATGATCTGGATCTCCATGCGCGCCAGCGAGTTACCGAGGCACAGATGCGGCCCGCCACGCCCGAACGTCATGTGCTGGTTCGGCTTGCGCGTCACGTCGAACCGATCCGGGTCCGCGAAGACCGACTCGTCCCGGTTGCCCGATCCGAACCACATCGTCACCTTCTCGCCCGCCTTGATCTCCTTCCCGCTGAGGACCATGTCGCGCGTCGCGGTGCGGCGGAAGTGATACACCGCGGCCGAGACGCGCAAGAACTCCTCGACCGCCCACGCAATCAGGTCCGGCCGTTCTCGCAGTAACGCCGCCTGGTCCGGGTTCGCCATCAGGTTGTTCATCGTGTGGGTGATCGTGTGCCGCGTGGTCTCGTTCCCGGAGATCACCAGCAGTAGGAAGTAGTTCCGGAAGTCGCGCGCGTCCAACGCGATGCCGTCGGCCGGCGGCGTGTTCAGCACCTTCGACACCAGGTCCGTGCCGGAGCCGCCGCGCCGCGTCCATGCCAGTTCGTACCCGTACTTGAAGACCTCCAGCGCGGCCGGCGAACGGAACGGCAGGTCACGGAACTGCTCGCTCTGCGGACTGCCGAGCAGCGCGGCCGACGCCTCCGGGTCCGTGTTGCCGACCATCTGGTTGCCCCACTTGATCAACTGGGGGATGTCGGACTCGGGGACGTCGAGCAACTGGGCGAGGACGCGGATCGGGAAGTCCGCCGCGACGTCCTCGACGAAGTCGAACTCCGGCTTCGCCAGGGCCCGATCGAGCGTCGACGCGGTGATCCCCCGCAGGAACGTCTCGTACCCGGCGAGCCCCTTGGGCGTGAAGTCCGCCTGGAGGAGCTTGCGCAGCGCGCGATGGCGCGTCCCGTCGGTCTCCAGCATCGACCGACGGATCTCCAGTTGGCGGGTGTCCAGTTCCTCCAGGCTCACCGCACCCAGCTGGCTGGAGTACGCCTCAGGGTTCCGCAGGACCTCGATGATGTCGTCGTACCGCATGACCGACCAGAATCCGGCGTTCGGCTCCGGCTCGGGGTTCCAGTGCACCGGGTCCTCGCGCCGGAGCTGGGCGAACACGTCCCAGGGCGCACCGTCGCGGAACAGTTCGAGGTCGGCGAGCGTGATGTCGGTCAACGTGGTCATGCGTCCTCCTGGACGGCGCTCGGGAATCGTTCGGACCCGAACCGATTCGCGAACTGTAGCGGCAAGTTCCGGGTCGATCGTGAGCTTGTACCGGGTGAATCGGGCCGGCACTCGGTACAAGCTCACGATCGACGCGGTTGAGGGACCATGACGGTCCGCGGTGCGGACGCGGGTGCGCCGCCGGGACAGGCGGGGACTACGTTCGTCCCGAATGTCCGGGCAAGACCCACCCCACCGGAGGACAGACCGTGGCCGGTCCGCACACGCTCGCCGAGACCGAACGGGCCGTGCAGACGCTGCTGTCGGACATGAGCCTGGACTTCGACGCGATGGCCGTGATGTCGAACCTGTTCCGGGCCGCGAACGCGGTACGCAACAACCTCGAGCGCACCGTCCTGCAGCCGCACGACCTGACCTGGACCGCGTTCGTCGTGCTGTGGGTCGTGTGGGTCTGGGACCCCATCGAGACCCGCGACGTCGCCGCCGAGGTCGGCGTCTCGAAGGCGACGGTGTCCGGCGTGCTGGCCACGCTCGAACGACGTGACCTGCTGCGCCGCGAGCGCGGCACCGCCGACCGGCGACTGGTCCTCGTGCGGCTGACTCCCGCCGGGCGCCGGCTCATGCGGCGGCTGTTCCCCCGGTTCAACGCGCAGGAGCAGGCCATCGCCTCGGCGCTGACCGCGAGGAGCCGATCGACGACCGCCGACGCGCTGCGCCGACTGGCCCGCACCGCCGCGAACGAGGACTGATCAGCCCACCGCGGCGCGAACGAACGTCCGCAGGACGTCGACCTGCTGCGGGTCGCCCGCCCAGGTGTCCTCCGGATGCCACTGGACCGCGGCGGTCCAGGCGGGTGCGGCCGCGACGACGGCCTCCACGGTGTCGTCCTCGGCACGGCCGACCACCGTGATCCCCTCGCCCAGCACGTCCACCGCCTGATGGTGGAAGCACGACACCCGCACCGAGGGCGTCCGAAGCCCCAGGTGCGCCGCCCCCGGGCCGAGGGTGACGTCGTGCACGCGGTGGCGATGACGGTCCGGCATGTCGACGACCAGGCTTCCGCCGCGGACGACGTTCAACACGTGCAGCCCCCGGCACACGCCGAGCAACGGGATTCCGGTGGCCAGGCAGTGCCGGGCCAACGAGACGTCGGCGGCGTCCTGCACGGCATCGACGTCGTAGACCGACTCGTGCGCGGGATCCGCGCCGTACAACCTCGGGTCGAGGTCGCCGCCGCCGGCCAGCAGGACGCCGTCGAACCCGGCCAGGCGTGTCGGCCAGTTCACCGCCGCCGCGTCCGCCCCCGGCAGCAGCGTCACCGGATCCGCGCCGGCTGCCCACATCGACTCCAACAGCGCCCGGGACGACACGACACCGCGGTACCGCAGGGCGCTCGCCGTCTCGGTGAAACGGCCGAGAAGGGCGATCCGGGGTCTGCGCACGGGCGTCCGATCAGCGGTCGTTGACGATGATGACGGTCGGCACATTATCCATTAGGGTCCGAAAGAACCCTGAGTCCGCATTCCTGCCGATCACCACGGTCGGAGCCCGACGAAAGGCCATCGATGTCCTACGCCGAGGTCGCCGGGGTGCGGGTCGACACGCGCCACTGGATCGGCGGCGAGCGGGTCGGCTCGGCCGACACGTTCGAGACGGTCAGCCCGATCGACGGCACCGTGCTCGCGCGCGTCGCGCGTGCCGGTGCGGCGGAGGCCGACGCCGCGGTCGCGGCCGCGCAGGCGGCCTTCCCGGCCTGGGCGCGGCTGTCACCGGTCGAGCGGGGCGTGATCTTGCACCGGGTCGCGGACAACGTCGAGGCGCACCTCGAGGAGCTCGCCCAACTCGAGACCGCGGACAACGGTTCGCTGCTGCGATCGCATCGGCGCGGAGTCATGCCACGCGTCGCGATGAACCTGCGCTTCTTCGCCGACTACGCCGTCAACGACCTTCGCCACCCGGTGTTCCTCACCCGCGGCCACGAGAATCACGTCTCCTGGGACCCGTCGGGCGTCACCGTGGTCATCACGCCGTGGAACGCGCCGCTCATGCTCGCGACGTGGCGGATCGGCCCGGCGCTGGCCGCCGGTGACACCGTCGTGGCGAAGCCGCCGGAGTGGGCGCCACTGACCGCGTCGTACTTCGCCGAGCTCGCGCACGAGGCGGGCCTGCCACCGGGGGTCCTCAACGTGGTGCAGGGCCTGGGCACCGAGGCCGGCGCCGCACTCACTGCGAACCCGAACGTCGCGCGGATCTGCTTCACCGGCTCCGTGCCGACCGCGAAGGTCATCGCGCACGCGGCCGCCGACAACCTCACCCCGTGCTCGTTCGAACTCGGCGGCAAGAGCCCCACCGTCATCCTCGACGACGCCGACCTCGACCTGGCCGTCGACCTGGCCATCGAGCAGTACGACAACGCCGGCCAGGTGTGCCTGGCCGGCACCCGGCTGCTCGTCCAGGAGCGGATCGCCCCGGCCTTCACCGAGCGGTTCGCCGAGCGCGCCGCGCAGCTGCGCCACGGTGACCCGCGCGAGGAGGCCACGCAGATCGGACCCAACATCCACCTGCGCCACGTCGAGCGCATCCTGGGGTTCGTCGATCGCGCGCGGGCCGCCGGCGCGACGGTCGTCTACGGCGGTGACGTCGACGCCGAGCTCGGCCCGCGCTACGTCCGCCCCACGCTCATCGTCGACGCACCGGCCGGCAGCGAGATCTTGACCCAGGAGGTGTTCGGCCCGGTCCTCACGATGCAGACGTTCGACACCGACGAGGACGCACTGACGTTGGCGAACGGCACCGACTTCGGGCTGGCGGCCTGCGTCGTCACCGGCAGCCGGGCCCGCGCCGAGGCGTTCTGCGAGCACCTGGTCGCCGGCACGATCTGGGTCAACTGCTTCTTCGTCCGCGACCTGGCCGCGCCGTTCGGCGGATCACGCCGCTCCGGGATCGGCCGCGAGGGCGGTGTGTGGTCGTTCGACTTCTACGCCGACGTCAAGAACACCGTGTACGCACCCGACGGGTGGAGGGAGTAGCGCCATGGGCGAGGTCGTCGCCGCCGGGCTGCTGTCGCATGTCCCGACGATCATGCTGCCGTTGCAGACCCGGTTGGAACTGAACGAGGGCAAGGAGATCTCGCTCGTCCCCGCCCTGCACCGGCTGCGCGCGGAGAAGTTCGAGACCCTCGACTACGACACCGTCATCGTCCTGGACTCGCACTGGTTCACGACGGTCGAGTTCGTCGTCACGTCGCATCGGCGCCGGGCCGGCCTGTTCACCGCCGAGGAACTGCCGCGCGGCATGTGCCGGATCCCCTACGAGTGGCGTGGGGACCCGGGGCTGGCGGAGGCGATCGCCGGGCGCGCCGAGGCGAACGGCACGTGGATCACGCCGATCGACGACGAGTACCTGCCGCTGTACTACCCGTCGGTCAACCTGTGGTCCTACCTGGGCAAGGGCCTGGACAAGCAGTGGCTGTCGATGAGCGTGTGCCAGACCGGTGACACCGACGACTTCCTGCGCGTGGGTCGGGCGATCGGCCAGGCGATCGAGCAGGTCGACCGGCGCGTCATCATCATCGCGACCGGCTCGCTGTCGCACATGTTCCATCCGCTCAAGGAACTGCGCAAGCACGAGGCGAGCGACCCCTCGCACATCTTCAACCAGCGGGCACGAGATCTGGATCACGAGCGGTTGCAGTGGTTCTTCGAAGGCCGACACGACCGCGTCCTGGCGACGATGGACGAGTTCCTCACCGTCCGCCCGGAGGGCAAGTTCGCGCACTACCTGATGATGGCCGCGGCCCTGGGCGAGAGCGCGTTCGCCGCCACGGGTGTGCAGTACGGGGACTACGAGAACGCCACCGGCACCAGCCAGGTCCACGTATGGTTCGACAGGCCAGCGACCGGATGGACGCGATCGGAAGGGCCCGCATGACCGAGTACCGCCGAATCCTGCTCGCCGGCGCACCCGTGCTGGTGACCCGGCACGGTGACGAACTCCTCGCGCCCGACGGTCGCGTCACCTCGGTCGACGACGCGGTCCACCTGCCCCCGTGCGAGCCGACGAAGATCATCGCCGTGCACCTGAACTACGACTCGCGCACACGGGAGTTCATGAC
>CAYMNG010000038.1:9451-21052 GCA_964391765.1 uncultured Bifidobacteriaceae bacterium
CACAAGCCCGTCACCGCCTTGAACTCCCATCGAGGCGACGTCGTTCGTCCACAGCGGTGCAAGTGGCTGAACTACGAGGGCGAGATCGTCATCGTCATCGGGAGGACCTGCCGGAACATCTCCCCGGCCGTGGCCGGTGACTACATCGCCGGATACACGGTCGGGAACGACTACGGCCTGCACGACTTCCGCGACACCGACGCCGGCTCGATGCTGCGGGTCAAGGGGGCCGACACGCTCGCACCCGTCGGCCCGGGCCTGGTCACCGACTGGGACTTCCGTGGCAAGGGGATCCGAACGCTCGTCAACGGCGAGGTGCGACAGGACTCGACGACCGACGAGATGGAGTGGGACATGCACTACCTCGTCGCCGACATCGCGCGGACCATCACCCTCGTCCCCGGGGACCTACTGTTCTCCGGCACGCCGGCGAACTCACGGACGGTCTACCCCGGCGACGTCGTCGAGGTCGAGGTCGAGGGCCTGGGGACGTTGACGAACACGATCGTCGACGGGCCGGTCCCCGTCCGCGACGACGTCGGCGCCCAGCCGAGCGAGAGCGAGGAGGTCATCTCGACCGCGCAGGGCGGCGACTGGGAGTTCCGCGGCGTCCGCACGCCTTCGAAGGACCTGTACCCGTCAACGATCGAGGAGAAGCAGTGACGATCACGGTGACCGTCGACTACGACAAGTGCCAGAACAACGGATTGTGCTGCTACGAGGCCCCCGAGGTCTTTCACCTGGACTCCGACAACCAGCTGCAGTACGTCGCCAACGTCGACGACGAGCACCGCGCAGCGGTCGAGGCCGCCGCGGACGCGTGCCCGATGCAGGCCATCACGATCGACTGAGCCATGCCGACGATCGTCGTCGCCGGCGCCGGCCTCGGCGGACTGCGCGCCGCCGAGTCGCTGCGGGCGGCCGGCTTCACCGGCCCGATCACGATCGTCGGGGACGAGCCGCACCTTCCCTACACGCGCCCACCCCTGTCGAAGGAGGCGCTGGCCGGCGGCGTCGACGTCTCGGCCCTGGAGTTCCGGCGGAAGGCCGTCGTCGACGACGTCGACTGGCGGCTGGGCGTGGCCGTCCGCGCGTGCGACCTCGCGGCCGGGACCGTGGGCCTGGCCGACGGGACCGTCCTCGCCTTCGACGGACTGGTCGTCGCGACCGGGATCCGGCCCCGCCGCCTGCCCATCCCCGGCCCGGCCACGGGCCGGTTCGCGCTGCGGACCGCGGCCGACGCCGAGGCGTTGCGCCACGTACTTCGCCCCGGTGCCCACGTCGTGGTCATGGGGGCCGGATTCATCGGGTGCGAGGTCGCCGCCACCGCCGTCCGCCTCGGCGCACGCGTCGCCGTGGTCGCCGTCGACGACGAGCCGATGATCGGACCGCTGGGCCCGGACCTCGGTGCCGGTATGCGCCGACGGCACGAGGCCGCCGGCGTGCGGTTCCACCTGGGGCACACGATCGACTCCTTCGCCGGCGGCGACCGGGTCCGCTCGGCCTGCCTCAGCGACGGGACCGAGTTGCCGGCCGACGTCGTCGTCGAGGCGGTCGGCTCGGTGCCGAACACCGAATGGCTCGCCGGCAACGGCCTGGACCTCACCGACGGGGTGCTCACCGACGCCGGGCTGCGGATCGACACGGACCGCGCGTCGGCGGTCGCGGTCGGCGACCTCGCACGACATCCCAACGCGCTGTTCGGCGACCTTCCGCGCCGGATCGAGCACTGGAACATGCCCACCGAGACGGGCCGCCGCGCCGGACGCACGCTCGCGGCGCTGGTCGCCGGCGTCGACCCCGACCGCACTGCGTTCACCGCGGTCCCGGCGTTCTGGTCCGACCAGTACGACGTCACCCTCCAGGCGTTCGGCCTGCCCGGGATCGCCACCGACGTCGAAGTGGTCGATGGCTCCGTCGACGGTCCCTGCATCGTCGCGTACCACGACGCGTCGGGCCTGGTCGGCGTCGTCGGGGTCGACCGCACGCCGGATCTGGCGCCGTTCCGGCGGCAGTTGCAGGCCCGGGCATGATGATCTCGTGAACCGGCCCCTGTCCCTGGGCGACCAGCGCGCGCCCGCACTGCACCACGCGGCCCGACTCGTCGCACGGGCCTGGCGCGAGTTCGACACCGCGCGCGACGTCGAGACCGAGGCCTCGCCGCAGTTGCTCACCGCCCTGGCCGAGCCGCTGCCCACCGGTCCCAGCGACGTGATCGCCGACCTCGATCTCGCCGCCGACGTCCTGGACGCGTCGTTGGCGCAGTCCCGACCACGCTACCTGGCCTATATCGGGTCCAGCGGGCTCGAGGTCGGTGCGATCGCCGACCTGCTGGCCCACTCGTACGACATCAACCTGGCGCTGGACGCGAAGGCGGCGACGCGGCTCGAACGGCAGGCCGTCGGCTGGCTGGCCGATTTCCTCGGCTTCCCCGCGGCCACCGGGTCCTTCACCAGCGGCGGCACGATCAGCAACCTGACCGGCCTGGCCGCGGCCCGCGAGCGCGCGATCCCGGGGAGTCGGGCGACCGGGATGTCCGGCGTGCGGGCGGCGGTGTACTGCTCCGCCGAGGCGCACTACTCCGTCACCCGGGCCGCCGAACTGCTCGGGATCGGGCGGGACAACGTCCGCAGCGTGCCGATCGACTCGTGGCGGCGGATGCTCCCCGACCGGCTCGCGACCCTCGTCGACGCCGATCTCGCGGCCGGGATCGTCCCGATCGCCGTCGTCGCGTCGGCCGGCACGACGTTGACCGGCGCGGTCGACCCGATCGAGCCGATCGCCGACGTGTGCGCCGCGCGCGGGGTCTGGCTGCACGTCGACGGCGCCTACGGTCTGCCGGCCGCGACGACGTCCGCGGCGCCGCTGTTCGCCGGACTGGACCGGGCCGACTCCCTCGGGGTGGACGCGCACAAGTGGATGTTCGTGCCGAAGGCGTGCAGCGCGGTGCTCGTCCGGTCGACAGCCGCCCTGGCGTCGGTGTTCTCCCACGACGAGGCGTACATCCCGCACGACGGCGAGGAGCTCAACGCCGTCGACGTCACGCTGGAGTACTCACGCCCGTTCCGCGCGCTGAAGTTGTGGCTGGCCCTGCGCGTGCACGGGGCGACGGCCTTCCGCACCGCGATCGAGGCGAACCTCGCGCAGGCGCGGCTGCTGTACTCCCCGGCCGAGGAGCACCCGGCGTTCACCGTGCAGGACCATCCGCCGCAGTTGTCGATCGTCCCGCTGCGCCACGTCGTACCCGGATGCCCGGATGTCGACGCCCACAACGACGCGTTGTGCCGCGCGATGCAGCGCGACGGCCGGGTGTACCTGTCCCCGGCCGTCATCGACGGCGCGACGTGGCTACGGCCGTGCTTCACGAACTTCCGGACGACCGCCGAGGACGTGCACGTGCTCGTCGACGTCGCCGCCGAACTCGGCGCACGGGTCTGCCCCGACCACTGACCTCGCGACGTCAGGAGGCGTCGGGCCAGTTCGTCGAACGTGGGCCCGCAGCCGCCGCGCCCATCGACTGGGCGTTCCACTGGCGCGTCCACGGCTCGACCTGCTCCGACGGCATCGGGGCGGCGAGGTGGTACCCCTGCAGCACGTCGACGCCGAGCGCGATCACCTCCGCGGTCACCGCCGCGTTCTCGACGCCCTCGGCGACCACCCGCAGGTCGAGCGCGTGGGCCATGTCGATGGTCGACGCGACGATGAGGCGGCTGCGGTCGTCGGTCGTCACCGACGCGACGAAGCTGCGGTCCATCTTCAGTTCGGTGACCGGGAGGTCCCGCAGGTACGCCAGGGACGAGAATCCGGTGCCGTAGTCGTCGATCGACGTCTTCACCCCGTGCCGTCGCACGTCCAGCAGCACCTCTCGCGCGCGTTCGGGGTCGGCGAGGAACGTGTCCTCGGTGACCTCGATCGTGATGGTGTGCGGGGGGATCCCGGCGGACTCGATGAGCCCGTACAGCACCGGCAGCATCGCGCCGCCGAGAAGTTCCGGCGGCGCGAGGTTGATCGCGACGTTGAGGTTCAGACCCGACCGCTGCCAGGCCTTCGCGTCGGCCACCGCCCGCTGGGCGACCGTCTCGGAGAGCTCCTGCATCAGGCCCGACCTCCGCGCGACCGACAAGAAGGCCATCGGCGGGATCATGCCGCGATCCGGGTGGTGCCAGCGGACGAGCCCCTCGACGCCCACGGTCAACTGCGTGACCGCGTCGACCTTCGGCTGGTACCACAACGTGATCTGCCCCTTGCCCAGCGCGCGACGCAACTCCTCGCCCATGCGCAGCCGCTGCCGGCTGAACTCGTCGCGCTGCGCGTCGTACAACTGGGCACCCGATCGGGTCACCTTCGCCTCGTACATCGCGACGTCGGCGCGGCGCAGGAGGTCCACCGCGCGGATGTCCCCGGCCTCGCGCACGGCGATCCCCACCGACGCGTGCATCGCGAGGTCCATGCCGTCGACCTTCGCCGGCGCCAACAGCGTCTGCCGGATCGACTGGGCGCGCTCGATCAGGTTCAGCTCGTCGTCGTCGGGAACGACCATCGCGAACTCGTCGCCGCCGATCCGCGCGAGCAGCACCTCCGCGGGGAGGGCGTCGCGCATCCGCAACGCGACCAGTTCCAGCAAGGTGTCGCCCGCGGTGTGGCCGAGGGTGTCGTTGATCTCCTTGAACCCGTCGAGGTCGAGCAGCAGCAGGCCGAGCGGACGCTGCTCGGCGATCGCCTGGTCCACGGCGGTGATGACCGCCCGGCGGTTGGGCAGGCCGGTGAGCTCGTCGGTCTGGGCCTGCGCCAGCGCCTCGTGCGCCCGACGGGTGTCCTGCAGCGCGATGACCAGCCGGGCACCGGTCGCGACGAGGGCGATCGCGGCGGGGACCGCGACCGCCATGCCCAGCAGGCCCGGCGGTCGCACGAGCAGCAGGGCGATCGCCGCGAGGAACGAGCCGACGAGGAAGCCGGCCGGCAGCCGGCGGGCGACCGCCAACTGCGGCGGCCTGGGCGCGCAGGCACCGGCGACGATGAGGGCGAAGGCGACCCCCCACAGCAGGTCCAGGACGATCGTGAAGCCGTACGTACCGCTCGCCAGGTTGAGGAACAGGCTCGAGTCGGCGATCGCGAGCGCGGTGAAGCCGAGGATCAGGACCAGCGTGCGCCGCGACCACTCGCGCGCGGCGAGCGCCCACTGCCCGACCACGACGAGGGCGAGGGCGAGATCGATCAGCGGGAACAAGATCGCGACGAGGAGCTGCAGGCCGCCGTCGGGGTAGCTGCGGGCGAACGGGGTCAACAGCACGCCGCCGGCGATGGCGCCGGTGCTGCCCACGACGATCGCCGCATCGAGCCACGCGGTCCGCGTGCCGGTGATCCGGTTCGTCGCGTCCAGGACGAGGAATGCCGCCATGCCCACGTACGACGACAGGAAGAACCACTCGCCGGGGGCGGGGAAGGTGGTCGCCGAGGCGGTCCCCGCCGCGTTCAAGATCGCCGAGCCGGTCGCCCACAGGCCGACACCGGCCAGGAGCGCGAGCAGGGAGACGCGACGGTTGGGCCAGTGCCACGCCGCCAGGACCAGGCGCGCGACGATCAGCGCGAAGAACGCACCCATCGTCGCCAGGAGGACCGGCTGGTCGACGTCGGTCGAGTCGTCCGGGGCGAACGCGTACGCCGCGGCACCGCCGACCGCGAGGACGACCCACACGGCGACGCCGATGATGCGGATCCAGGTCTCGCGATCACGCAGTGAGACGGGACGCCGATCGATCATGTGGCGGCCCCTCTCCCAGTCAGCGCCCCCACTCGCGCGCCCAGGCTACAAGCGGCGGGGCCTGGTTGGCGCTACCCGAGCGCTCGTGTCCTCGACGAATCGGCGGTTCGCAGCTGCCGCTGGCCCAGGACGATGGCCGCCAGGTACAGCAGGGCGGCGACGATCAGGAGGAACCGGTACCCGGTGACGAGGGACAGGTACTCCAGGCAACCGCCGATCATCGCGCCGAACAGGTTCGCGGCGAACGCCGCGGTCGGGTTCGCGGCGTCCTTGAACCGCGAGGTGAACAGCAGGTTCGCGAAGAAGACCGGAGCGAACGCCAGCGCGATCGCGGCGACGAGCCGCACCGGTACCGGAAGCGCGAGCAGTGCCGCGTTCGGGACGGCGAACGCGACCGCGAGCGACGCGAACACCCCGGTGACGATGAGCGGCCTCGGGATCGGCCGGCGGACCCGCGCCGTCGTCTCGATCGCCAACAGGACGGCCAAGAGGACACCGACGAACACCAGTGCGTTCACCAGCCACGTCGTCCCGAACAGCAGCGCGAAGGTGGTGATCGACTTCGTCTCCAGCAGCAGGAACGCCGCCCCCATGAAGAACAGGTCGCCGTAGCCGCGCATCGCGGTGAACGGGCCGCCGAAGACGCGGACCCCCAACGCCGACAGGGCGATGATGAGTCCGATCACGATGAGGTAGATCTCCGGGATCGTGCGGTCCTTCAGGTACAGGAACGGGCGGTCGTCCACCGCCGGCGTCGGCGTCGACACGCCCGCGGACGCGATCGCGCTGCGGTTCCACACCGTGCCGGGCGCGCACTGGTAGCTCGCACTGCTCTTGCCGACCGTGATCGCCGCGAGGGCCGCGTAGCGCTGGAAGGTGTCCACGCACGGCGCGTGACCGAACACCTGCTCGACGGTCCCGGCGAGACGGTTGATCAACCAGTCCTCGCGGTAGTAGTTGTACATCGCGAAGACACCGTCGTCGGTCAGGTGGTCGTAGGCCGCGCGGATCGACTCCTCGGTGAACAGGTACGACTCCAGCCGCAGCTGGCTCGCCCCGGAGACCAGCGTCAGCGAGTCCGGCAGCGCGAACAAGATGAGGTCGTACTTCTTGTCCGTACCGGACAGGTAGGCCCGGCCGTCGTTGATGTGGACCGTGACCCGGGGGTCGTCGTACGGGTGGTTCGGGTTGAGCTGCTCGCCGATCTGCATGATGCGCGGGTCGATCTCGACGGCGTCGACGTGCTTGGCGCCGTTCTGCAGCGCGAGCGCGACGTCTGAGCCGGTCCCGGCTCCGACGATGAGGACGTTGTTCAGCGGGTTGTCGACCGCGCGCTCGTACGGCCGGCCGTAGACCGGCTCGACCTTGAGTCGCTCGTTGATGTCGAGGACGTTCTGGTGCGGGATGCCATTGACCTGGATCGTCGTGAACTCCTGCGGCGTGCCGACGTTGTGCGCCTCGGTGGTCACCTTGTAGTACGGCGACCACGAGACCCCGGCGGTGAGCGACTCGAACACGAGCGCGCCGATGATCGCGACCATGGCGATCCGCGAGATCCACGGGAGTCGGACGCCGTAGAGCGCCCACAGCAGTGCGAGGGTGACGACGGGCCAGACCCACGACGGGGCGCGCAGGAACGACACGAGGGTGAACGCGAGCGAGCCGGCGATCGATCCGACGATGTCCCACCGGTAGGCGGTCAGCGCGGTGAACTCGCGGAAGGCCCGGCCCGTGATCTCCCCGAGGAGCGTCATCGTGGCGGCGACGACGACGAACACCAACGGCAGGGAGACCCAGGTCGGCGCCCCGGTGGGGCGGACCTCGGTGAAGAAGATCAGCTGGCTGGACGAGCCCTCGATCCGCGCCGGGAAGAACGTGATGAACAGCACCAGGACGAGCAGCGTCACCGGCGCGTAGCGGCCCAGGTCGGTCGGTCGCCGCGAGCGCAGGAACCCCAGGCCGATACCGAGGAACGAGGCCAGCAGGATCAGGTTCGAGAAGTACGACAGGTGGACGAGATTCGCCCCGGCCCACCGGATGAGCGCGAGTTGGACGAACAGCATCAGGGCGCTCGCGGCGGTCAGCCGCCACGGTCCGGTCAGCGTCCACCGTGAGGTCGGATTGGCGGCGTGCGTGGGGGCGGCCGATGTCACCGCGGAACCCTAGCAACGCCGGGCCGATCGCCCGCCCACCTCACCGATCTTGAGCTCGTACCGGGTGTTCGGGTCCGTGACCCGGTACGGGCTCAAGATGGACGGGCGGGCGGGGCGGGTAGTTGCGGGTGCGGGTCCAACGAGACCGCGACGTACGGCTCGCCGGTGACGACCGTCACGACGCGACGGGCGACCGACACCGCGTGGTCGCCGTACCGCTCGTAGTAGCGCGAGAGCAGCGTGACGTCGATCGCCGCCTCGACACCGTGCCGCCAGACCGGCGACAGCACGATCGTGAACAGCTCGCGGTGCAGCGCGTCCATCCGGTCGTCGTACCGGGCGACGTCGGCGGCCAGCGAGAGGTCCTGCGAGGCGATGACGGCGCCGGTCCGGTCGACGATGGCCTCGGCGAGCGAGCCCAACTCGGCGAACGGTCCGCGCAGTTCCTGCGGGATCGACAGGCGGGGGAACCTCAGCCGGGCCTGCTTGGCGACGTGCTCGGCCAGATCGCCCATGCGCTCGAGCGACGCGGCGATCCGCAGGCTGCCGAACACCAGCCGGAGCTGGTCACCCGTCGGCGCGAAGTCCGCGATCATCCGCAGGCACTCGCGTTCGATCGTGTCCGACAGCGTGTCGATCCGCGCGTCGGCGGCGATCACCGACTCGGCCAGCGTCAGGTCGGCGTCGAGCAGCGCCTGCGTGGCCCGGTTCATCGCCGATCCCGCGAGGCGGGTCATCTCGACGAGCTCGTCGTTCGTCCGCGCGAGCTCGTCGTCGAACGCCGACGGCATCCCCACCCTCCTGCTCGCCGAGATCCCCGCCCCAGAACTCGGCGCGGCCGCACCGCGCGGCGCTACTTCGGGGACACTGCCCGGCCGCACGGCACCGCACCATACCCAGGCCACGGGGCCAGATACCCAGGCTACGGGGCCGGGCGACCGGCCACCGGCGTAGTCCTATCCTTGCGGCGTGCGATCGACCGCCGCGCCGACCGACCAGCGCGTGCCCGCCGAGGTCGTTCGCGTGCTCGACGTACTGCCGGCGGCGTCGATCGTCGTCGCGCCGAACGGGCCCGTCCTGCGCGCCAACGCACGCGCCCGCGCGCTCGGCCTGGTCAACGGCGGCGCGCTGACGATCGCCGACATCGTCCACCTCGTCCAGCGGGTGACCGCTGACGGCACGGCACGCGAGCAGGAGATGCGCGTGCGCCGGCCGCCGCTCGGCCGCGACCTGCTCGAACTGCGCGTGCGGGCCGCGGAGCTGGGAACCGGCGCGATCCTGCTGCTCATCGACGACCTGGCCGAGGAACGTCGTGTGGACGCGGTCCGACGCGACTTCGTGGCGAACGTCAGCCACGAGCTCAAGACCCCGGTCGGCGCGCTCGCACTGCTCGCCGAGGCGGTGCACGCCGCCGCCGACGATCCGGCCCAGGTACGGCATTTCGCCGAGCGGATGCAGGCGGAGTCGACGCGGCTGTCGCACCTGGTCCAGGACGTCATCGACCTGTCCCGCCTGCAGGGGGACGACCCGCTGACCCACGCCGACGTCGTCGACGTCGACGACGTCGTCGCCCGGGCGGCCGACGAGGTGCGCACGCTCGCCGCGCGCGAGGGCATCGAGGTCGAGGTCGGAACGCCCACCGGTGCGGTGGTCTACGGCGACGGCCGTCAACTCCTGACCGCGGTCCGCAACCTGCTGGTGAACGCGGTGTCCTACTCGCCGGCGAACACGCACGTCACCGTCAGCACCCGCACCGTGGACGGGATCGTCGAGGTCGCGGTCAAGGACCAGGGGATCGGGATCGCGGCCAACGACCTCGACCGGGTCTTCGAGCGGTTCTACCGCGTCGATCCGGCGCGGTCGCGGGTCACCGGCGGCACCGGGTTGGGGCTGGCGATCGTCAAGCACGTCAGCCAGAACCACGGTGGCGAGTGCACGGTGTGGTCCGAGGTCGGTGTCGGGTCGACGTTCACGATCCGCCTGCCGGCCTTCGCCCTCGCCCCGGAGGCGGCCTCGTGACGCGCATCATGGTCGTCGAGGACGAGGAGTCGTTCTCCGACGCGCTGTCGTTCATGCTGCGCCGGGAGGGTTTCGAGGTGGTCGTCGCCACCGACGGGAACGCCGCGATCGTGGACTTCGACCGCTCGGGGGCGGACCTGATCGTGCTCGACCTCATGCTGCCGGGCCGATCCGGCCTCGAGGTGTGCCGCACCATCCGACAGCACTCGCCGGTGCCCATCATCATGCTCACCGCCAAGGACAGCGAGATCGACAAGGTCGTCGGCCTGGAGATGGGCGCGGACGACTACGTGACCAAGCCGTTCTCCTCGCGCGAGCTCCTCGCGCGGATCCGGTCGGTCCTGCGCCGACGCGGCGAGGTCGCGGACCTGCTTCCGGCGAGCGTCGAGGCCGGCCCGGTGCGCCTGGACGTCGACCGGCACACCGTCACCGTGCGTGGCGCGGTGGTGTCGATGCCGTTGAAGGAGTTCGACCTGCTCGAGATCCTCGTGCGCAACGCCGGGCGCGTCCTGACCCGGGGGCAGCTGATCGACCGGGTGTGGGGGGCGGACTACGTCGGCGACACCAAGACCCTCGACGTGCACGTCAAGCGCCTGCGGGCCAAGGTCGAACTCGACCCGGCGACGCCGGTCCACCTCGTCACCGTGCGCGGGCTGGGCTACAAGTTCGAGCCCTGACCCGACGGCCCGCGACGAGGGCCGGTCATCGGCCGCCGCCGTCGAACCGCTGGCGGCCGCCGAACTGCAGCAGCAGCGCGACCAGCGCGGTCCAGCCCGTCTGGTGGCTGGCCCCCAGCCCACGGCCGGTGTCACCGTCGAAGTACTCGTGGAACGGCACGAGGTCGCGCCAGTGCGGATCGTCCTGGAAGAAGTCGTTGTCCCCGAACACCGCGCGACGACCGGACCCGTCGCGCACGAGCAGGCCGGACAGCCGTCGCGCGAGCCGGTCCGCGAGCTCGGTGAGCGTGATCGACGTCGCCGGATCGTCCGGGTCCGCAACCGTGAACGTCTCGCCGAGGAACAGCCCGTACGAGCCGATCGCCTGCAGGAACAGGTAGTTCATCGGCAGCCAGACCGGGCCACGCCAGTTGGAGTTGCCGCCGAACATCCGGTCGGCGGACTCGGCGGGCTCGTAGCCGACCCGGTAGTCCCGACCGTCGACGACGTACACGTACGGGTCGTCACGGTGACGACGCGAGAGCGACCGGATCCCGTGCGGGGACCAGAACTGGTCCGTGTCGAGCAGTCGGTCGAGCATCCGCGCGAGGCGGTCGTGCCCGACGACCCCGATCATCACGTGGGATCCGTCGCCACCGGACAGCCGCAGCGGGGTGAAGTCGTCGGGCAGTTCGTACGCCCCGCGCAGTCGCAGCGTCTCGTCCAGGACCCGGGTCAGCGCCTCGGTCTCGCGCGCGTCGATCGCGATCGCCGCGAACAGCGGAACGATCGCCTGCATCGAGAACACCTCGAGCGCCGTCGCGCGACCGTCGGGGAACTCGATCACGTCGTGGTAGAAGCCGGTGCCCTCGTCCCAGAAGCCGACGTCACCGGCGCCGCGCTCGAGGGCGGAGGCGATCAGCCAGGCATCCCACACCCACCGGCCGAACATGTGCAGGTAGCCGGGTTCGTCGTGCGCGAGTTCGATCGTCATCTCCGCCAGGTGCAGGAC
>CAYMNG010000039.1:0-3917 GCA_964391765.1 uncultured Bifidobacteriaceae bacterium
GGAGAAGGCGTATTCGACCGACGCCAACATCTGGGGTGCCACGCACGAGGCGAAGCGGCTCGAGCACCTGGACACGTCCATCGAGATCGTCGAGCCGATCATGGGCGTGCGGTTCTGGGACCCGGCCGTCGAGGTCGCCACCGAGGACGTCACCGTCGAGTTCGCGCAGGGCCGCCCGGTCGCGATCAACGGACAGGTGTTCGACTCCCCCGTCGACCTGGTGCACGAGGCGAACGCGGTCGGCGGCCGGCACGGGCTGGGGATGGCCGACCAGATCGAGAACCGGATCATCGAGGCCAAGAGCCGGGGCATCTACGAGGCGCCGGGGATGGCCCTGCTGTTCGTCGCCTACGAGCGACTGCTGTCGGCGATCCACAACGAGGACACGATCGCGAACTACCACGCCGAGGGCCGACGCCTGGGTCGGCTGCTGTACGAAGGTCGCTGGCTGGACCCGCAGGCGTTGATGCTGCGCGAGTCGCTGCAGCGCTGGGTGGCCTCGGCGGTGACGGGCGCGGTCACGCTGCGCCTGCGTCGCGGTGACGACTACACGATCCTCGACACCCGCGGACCGGCGCTGAGCTACCACCCCGACCGGCTCTCGATGGAACGCACCGAGGACGCCGCGTTCGGCCCCGTCGACCGCATCGGGCAACTGACGATGCGGAACCTGGACATCGCCGACTCGCGGGCCAAGCTGGAGCTGTACGCCGCTTCGGGCCATCTGCCCGCCGGGCAGGAACGGCTCGTCGGGCGACTGGAGTCCGGCGGCGCGACGGCGATCGCCGCGGCGCCGGCGGGCGGCGCGTCGACCGAGGACGAGGTCGAGTCGTTGGATCGGGCGGCGATGGAGGCCGGCACCGACTGACCCGGGTCGGGTCCTGATCGTCGCCTTACCGGACTCTTACACGGATGTGGTTCGGTTCGGGGAACCGGACGGAATATCTCCGGCGTCCCACCTGCTGAGACAGGGGCGAACCACGACGAAGGGACCGGACATGAGCGAGTCGATGCGCGGAAGCCGACTGGGTGCGCTGAGCTACGAGACCGACGCCCACGTCGTCCCCGCTGAGCGGATGATCGTGGCGTACGAGTGCCCGCAGGGTCATCGCACGGCCGTGCCGTACTTCGTCGAGGCCGAGGAGATCCCGTTCGAGTGGACCTGCCGGTGCGGGCGGACCGCCACCCGGCCGGACGTCGGGGCGCCGGCGGAGAAGCCGACCCGGCACGTGCGCACCCACTGGGACATGCTCCTCGAGCGGCGCACGATCGCCGAACTGGAGGATCTGCTGCGCGAGCGACTCGCGCTCCTGCACGCCGCGGACGCCGTCGCACCGCTGGCGAAGTCCGCCTGACGTCGGCGCCGGGCCGGTCGCCGGTCGCCTGAGACCGGCCCGCGGTCAGCCGGCCGTCGGACCCGGCCGATCCTCGCCGCGCAGATCCTCGACCTCGATCACGGTGCCCTGGATGACCGTTCCGCCGGTGCCGAAGCCCGATCCGTATTCAGCGCCCGGATAGCGGACGCCGGGCACGCGCACGGCGGTGAACCGACCGTCCAGCCACCGGCGCGAGCGGCGCGTGAACAGCCGGCGGGTGGGCGGGATGAGCAGCAGCAGGCCGAGCAGGTCGGTCCACAGGCCCGGGATCGCGATGAGCAGGCCGGCCACGAACACCGTCGCATGCCGGCCGGGGTCGGTCGACGCCGTCGCCGGCGGCTGACCGGTCGACTGGGCCTGCCGCATGTCCCGCATCGCCGCGTCGCCGGCATTGCGCATGATCGCGAACCCGGCCGGGATGCCGGCCAGCAGCAGGACGAACAGCCACACCCAGCCCAGCCATCGACCGACGAGGTAGGCGGTCGTGATCTCCAGCAGCGGGTAGCCGAAGACGAGCAGCCGCGCGCGCAGGCTCATCGGGCCTGCCGCGCGCGACGGGCCTGGCTGCGCGCCCGCACGCGGGTCACCTTGTCGTCGATCCCCCACGCGGTGACCCGCCACAGCGCCTCGGCGACGATCCGGCGGCTCATCTTGCTGGCCCCCTGGGTGCGCTCGACGAAGGTGATCGGCACCTCGACGACGCGCAGCCCACGCTGCGACGCCCGCCAGGCCAGGTCGACCTGGAAGCAGTAGCCCTGGGAGGCGACCTCGTGCAGGTCCAGCCGGCGCAGGGCCTGGGCGCGGAAGGCGCGGAACCCGCCGGTGATGTCGCGGATCGGAACGCCGAGCATGATCCGGGAGTACAGGCTGCCGCCCTGCGAGATCAACTGCCGGGACTTCGGCCAGTTGACGGTCCGGCCGCCGGGGACCCACCGGGAGCCGAGCACCAGGTCGGCGTCGCGCAGCGCCGCGAGGAGTCGGGGCAGTTGCTCGGGCTGGTGCGATCCGTCGGCGTCCATCTCCACCACGACGTCGTACCCGGCCTGCAGCGCCCAGGCGAAGCCGGCCAGGTAGGCCGCGCCCAGGCCCTCCTTGCCCAGTCGGTGCATCACGGTCACCTGCCGATCGGCCGCGGCGAGGTCGTCGGCGATCCGCCCGGTGCCGTCCGGGGAGTTGTCGTCGGCGACCAGGACGTCGGCCTCGGGCACCGAGGTGCGCACGCGCCCGACGATGATCGGTAGGTTCTCCCGTTCGTTGTACGTCGGGATGATCACGACGATGCGACCCAGATCGTCGAAGGAGGTGGTCGACACCGGGCAAGCCTAACCGCGACGGGTGCCGATGCCGGCGACGACGATCGCACCGACCGCGACGGCGCACAACAGCAACTCCGGCCAGGGTCCCAGGAACGTCGCCGGTGTCCGCGCGGTGGCCAACGTCACGGTCGGGACGAGGAATCCCTGCTCGCCCTCGTCCAGGCGCTCGCGGACCGTGCCGTCGGCGGCGATCACCGCGGAGATCCCCGACGTCGCCGCCACGAGGACGACCCGCCCGGACTCCATCGCCCGCACGCGGGAGATCTGCAGCTGCTGCGCGGGCTGGCTCGTGCCGCCGTAGGTCGCGTTGTTCGTCTGCACGGTGAGGACCTGCGCTCCCCCACGCAGGACGGCGTCGACGACGTCGGCGTACGCGACCTCGAAGCAGATCACGTTGCCGACGGCGATCCCGGCGATCGTGAGGTTCCTGGGTCGGTCGCCGGGCCAGAAGTCCCGCGGGACCCGGTCCAGGCGGCCGATGAACCGCGTCAGGAGCGACCGGAACGGGACGTACTCCCCGAACGGCACCGGATGGTTCTTGACGTACATCTGCGTCGGGCCCTCGACCGGGTCCCACACGACGCCGGCGTTCCACACGGCATCGGTCCGCCCGGGGACCGCGGTGACGACGCCGACGAGAACGGGCGCCGCGACCGCTCGGGCCGCCGCGGTCACGGCCGCCGCGGCATCGGCGTCGGCGAACAGGTCGATGTCGGAGGAGTTCTCCGGCCACAGCACGAACGCCGGCCGCGCGACCGTGCCGGCCTCGATCGCCTCGGCGAGCAGGAGCGTCTGGCGCACGTGGTTGTCCAGCACCGCGCGGCGGACGTCCATCGCCCCCATGCCCGTCTGCGGGGTGCCGCCCTGGACGACCGCGATCACGGCGGAGCCCGTCGGCGCGGGACGGACCAGGGGGGCACCGACCGCCGGGACGAGGACGAGGACGGCGGCCACCGCGATCCACGTCGGCACGACACCGGCGCGCACCGGACCCTCGCGGGCGACGTGGACGACCAACCGAGCCACCCCCGCCCCGAGGACGGCGACGACGAACGTCGTCACCGGCACGCCACCCAGGCTCGCCCACCCGCCGAGCACGGTGTCCGGCTGGCTGAACCCCAGGGAGCCCCACGGGAACCCGCCCAGCGGCACCCGATCGCGCAGCGCCTCGGCGAGCACCCAGACCGCGCCCACCCAGACCGGGGCGAACCGCACTCGGGTGACC
>CAYMNG010000039.1:3927-17424 GCA_964391765.1 uncultured Bifidobacteriaceae bacterium
GGGTCTGGCCGTCGGTGACCAGCGCGGTCGCGGCACCGGTCAGCGCGACCCACGAGGCGCACAGGAGGGCGAGGCCGACCCAGGCGTCCACGCCGATGACGGTCATCCAGGCCAGCAACGGGCCGAAGTACGCCAGACCCGCGACCAGGCCGACGAGCAGTCCGCGGCGCACGCGGACCCGCCAGGCCGCGAGGGTGACCAGCGCGACGCCGAGGACCGCCGACCACCCGGCCGCGACCGGGGGGAACGCCGCCCACAGCGCGAGGCCGCCGACGGCCGCGAGCAGGACCGACACGACCAGCCGCGGGCCGGGTTCGGCGCGCGTGCTCACCGGGCGGACCTCACGCCGGCTCGTCGTGAAGTCGGCCGGCGTCGTGGACGACGGTTCCGTGCACGACGGTTCGCAGGCAGGTCGGCGTCGGGGCGTCCGGATCCAGGACGGGCAGGCCGGGGGTCGCCGACCGCGGGTCGGTCGACCAGGCGGCGACCCGCTCGTCGGGGACCTGGACGACGGTCTCGGTGACGTCCCAGATGGCCAGGTGGGCCGGGGCACCGGGGCGCAGCACGCCGGTGTCGGCCTGGCCGATGATCCGCCAACCACCGCGGGTGTATGCGGCGAAGGCGCTCCGCGCGCTGACCCGGGCGCTGGGCGTGCGGTGGTGGACGGCCGCGCGGACACCGGCCCAGGGGTCCAGCCGTGTGGTCGGCGCGCCCGAGCCGAACGCGAGGACGACACCGGCGGCCGCGAGGTCGGCGAACCGGTTCAGCCGGTGTACGCGTTCGGGGCCGAGCCGTTCGGCGTATCGCGTGGCCGGATCACCGGGTCGCTGGTCGGCGACCGGGCGCATGCTCAGCCCGACGCCGTACTCGACGAACGTCCGCGCGGTCGCGTCGTCGACCATCGCGGCCTGCTCGATCCGATGCCCGGCCCGGCGAACGGCGTCCGCGCCCAGGACCCGCGCGGCGGCCGCGACCGCCTCGGCGACCGCCGCGCAGGCCCGGTCCCCGACCGCGTGGAAACCGGCCGGCAGGCCCGCCGCCGTCGCCGCGACGAGGTGGTCGGTCAGGTGCTCGAGGGTCAGGTGGGCGGTCCCGTCGCTGGTGGGATCGTCGGCGTAGGGCGCCGACAGCCATGCCCCGCCCGCGTCGAGGCTGCCGTCGACGAACAGGTCGCCGGCCACGCCGGCCGCGCCGATCTCGCGGGCCGTGGCGATGCCGCCGTCGGCCGCGGCCTGCCCCCAGTAGCCGACGACCAGCGGACCGGGCTCGACGGCCGCCAGGTCGAGCAGGCTGGTGAGGTCGTCGACGCCGCTGGCCGGGCCGCCCATCTCGTGGACGGCGACGATGCCCGCGGCCGCCGCGTGGGCCCGGGCCGCGCGCTGGGCGGCCCGCCGGGCCGGCGGCGCCGGCGCGGCGTCGGGGGCACCGCCAGTCAGGGCCAGCCCGGTCCGCGTCGCGTGCACGTGGGCGTCGACGAATCCCGGGGCGAGGAGCGCACCGTCCAGTCGCACGATTCGGTCGGCGACGTCGCGGAAGGCCGCGCCGGCGCTGTCCGTCCCGACCCACGCGATCGTCCCGCCGTCGACCAGCATCGCCGTGGCGAACGGGGCGGCCGGCGTGTGGATCATGCCGCCGACGTACAGCACCCGCTCGGGCGTCGACCAGCCCGGCGCAGCCAACGGCGTCACCGGGTCAGTGCCCTGCCGATGACGATGCGCTGCACCTGGTTGGTGCCCTCGACGATCTGCAGCACCTTCGCCTCGCGGAAGAAGCGCTCGACGGGGAAGTCGGCGGTGTACCCCGCGCCGCCGAGGACCTGTACGGCGTCGGTCGTGACGCGCATCGCGACGTCGGTCGCGGTCAACTTCGCCATGGCGGCGTGTGTGCCGAAGTCCAGCCCGAGGTCCCGCCGACGGGCCGCGTCGAGGTAGAGCGCGCGCGCACCGGTGACGGCGGTCGCCAGGTCCGCCAGCAGGAACGACAGGCCCTGGAAGTCGGCGATCGGTCGGCCGAACTGGCGCCGCTCGCGGGCGTAGCCGACGGCGACGTCCACCGCCGCCTGCGCCAGCCCGACGGCGCAGGCCGCGATCCCCAGCCGCCCGGCGTCCAGCGCAGCCAGGGCGATCGGGAAGCCGCCACCCGCCGGCCCGATCCGATGGTCCGCGGGCAGGTGGACCTCGTCCAGGTGCAGCGCCGCCGTCGGCGAGGACGTCGCGCCCATCTTGCGCTCCGGTGCGGCGGCGCTCAGGCCCGCGGCGTCGCCGGGCAGGTGGAAGCAGCTGATCCCCCGCGCCCCGTCGTCGGACGTGCGCGCCATGAGCGCGTACGAGTCCGCCCGACCGCCGTGGGTGATCCACGCCTTCGTGCCGGTCACGACGTACTCCTCGTCCACGCGCACGGCGCGAGTGGTCAGCGAAGCGGCGTCGGAGCCGGCGTCGGGCTCGGACAGGCAGTATCCGCCGATCAGGTCCCCGGCGAGCAGTTCGGGCAGCCACCGCTCCCGCTGCGCGGCGGTGCCGCTGGTGGCCAGGGGGAAGCACGACAGCCAGTGCACGCTCACGCTGATGGCCACCGACGGCCAGACCCGGGCGATCTCCTCCAGCGCCTGCAGGTACACCTCGGCCGGCTGCGCGCCGCCGCCGAACTGCTCCGGATACGGCAGGCCGAGGATCCCCAGCGACCCCAACGCCCGCAGCTCCTCGCGCGGGAACCGCCCGGCGTCCTCCGCGGCGGACACGTGCGGCGCCAACTGCGCCGCGGCGAAGTCCTCGACCAGCGCGAGCAGGTCGACCGCCTCGGGGCTGGGCAGCAGCCGGGTGACGCTCGACCCACGGTGGACCCAGGTCATCACAGGACCATGAGCTCGTGCGGTCGGTGGTTGGCGACGACGGTGCCGGCGTCGGTGACGATGACGATGTCCTCGATCCGTGCCCCGTGGCGGCCCTCGACGTAGAAGCCGGGCTCGACGCTGAAGGCCATGCCGTCGGCCAACTCCAGGTCGTTGCCGGCAACGATGTACGGCTCCTCGTGCGACTGCCGGCCGATCCCGTGGCCGGTCCGGTGGATGAACAGGTCGCCGTAGCCGCCGGCGGTCAGGACGTCCCGGGCCGCGGCGTCGACGCTCGCGCAGGTCACGCCCACCCGGGCGTGCGCGACGGCCGCCCGCTGCGCGGCCAGCAGGACGTCGTACGCCGCGGCGAACTGCGCCGACGGCGGACCGAGGCTGTAGGTGCGGGTGCAGTCGCTGCAGTACCCGCTGGGCATGGTCCCGCCGATGTCGACGACGACGACGTCGCCGTCGACGAGGACCCGATCGGAGACCTCGTGGTGCGGGCTCGCGCTGTTCGGTCCGCTGCCGACGATGACGAAGTCGACGGTCCGGTGTCCCTCGGCCAGGATCAGGTCGGCGATGTCGGCGCCGACCTCGCGCTCGGACCGGCCAGGGCGCAGCAGATCCGGGACGCGCGCGTGGACCCGGTCGATCGCGGCCCCGGCCGCGACGAGCGCGTTGATCTCCTCGGCGTCCTTGCGCATCCGCAACGGGCCGATGATCGGGCCGGCGAGGACCTGTTCGGTGCCCGGCATCGCGGCGCGCAGGGCGAGCACCTTCTCCGCCCACATGTGGTTGTCCACCGCGATCGTTCGCGCACCGGCGAGCCGGTCGGCGACCAGTGCGTACGGGTCCGCCCCCTCCCCCCACGCCAGGACGTCGATCCCGAGGGCCCCCAGCGGGCTGGCCAGGGCGGCCAGGCGTTCGAGCCCGGGGACGACGACGACCGGGTCACCGGCGGCCGGAACGAGCAGCGCGGTCAGCCGTTCGAGGGGCTTGGCGTCGTAGCCGGTCAGGTAGTGCAGGTCCGGGCCGGGGGTGACGACGACGGCGTCGGCACCGACCACCGCCGCTGCGCGAGCGACCGCGGCGAGCCGGGCGGCGAAGTCACCTGCGGGCATGGGCGCTCCGTTCGTGGATGCCGTCGTCGGCGCGTGGCGGGCTTCGGCCACGCCGGGAGTCTATGTCGCCGGTGCCTGGGAGACTGACCGCATGCCGGCCGCCCCGCTCCTGGTCCTGGACTCCGCCTCGCTGTACTACCGCGCGTTCCACGCGCTGCCGGAGTCGATGACCGCGCCCGACGGGCGACCGCACAACGCGATCCGCGGGTTCCTGACGACCCTCGCGCGGCTGATCGACCAGCACCGGCCACGCGGTGTCGTCGCCGCCTGGGACGCCGACTGGCGGCCCGCCTGGCGGGTCGACCTCCTGCCCACCTACAAGACGCACCGGGTCGCCGACGGCGCGGCCGCGAGTGCCGCCGGCGGTGCTGCGGCCGGCGAGGCGGAGCCGGCGAGCCTGGGCCCGCAGGCACAAGCACTCGCCCGGCTCCTACCCGCCCTCGGCGTCGCGGTGTGGGGGGTCGACGAGCACGAGGCCGACGACGTCGTCGCCAGCGTCGCGACCTCGTGCGCGGGCCCGATCGTCGCCGTGTCCGGCGACCGCGATCTGGTCCAGGTCGTCTCCGCGACCACGTCGTTGCACCTGGCCGTCAACGGCGGCCTGGACCGCTGGCCGATACTCGATCGGGCCGGCGTCCTCGAGCGATTCGGGGTCGCCGCCGACCGGTACGTGGACCTCGCGGTCCTTCGGGGGGATCCGTCCGACGGGATCCCCGGCGTCCCGGGGATCGGCGCGAAGACCGCCGTCGCGTTGGTCACCGCGTTCGGCGACGTCGAGGCGATCCTCGCCGCGGCCGCGACGGCGCCGACCGGGCCGATGACCGCGCGGCTGGCCGCCGCGCTGGTCGACAGCGCCGATCTGGTGCGCCGGTCACGGCAGGTGGCCACGGCCCGGACCGACCTCGTCCTGCCCGGCGGCGAACCGAGCCTGGCCGGACCGGCGACCGACCCGCAGGAGGTCGCGGCCCTGGGCACGACGTGGGGGGTGCAGCGGCAGATCACGCAGGTTCAGGCCGCGATCGCCGGCGTGGTCAGAACGCCACGACCCCCCGGTTGATGAGGTCGGCCGCCGCCCGGGCCCGGTCGCGGACGTCGTCGCCGAGCGCGCGGGCGTGCGCGACCTGGCCGAGCAGGTCGTTGACCTGCCGCATCCAGCGCACGAAGTCGCCGGCGCCGATCTCGGTCGCCGACAGCACGGTGAGCAGCCCGGCCCCGTTCGCCCATCGGTAGGTCGCGCCGACGATCCCCGGGTCCGGCCGCCGCGTCACGTCCAGCCCGTGCCGGCCCTCGACGTCGTGCAGTTGCGCCCACCGTTCGGTGAGGTCGCCGATCGCCTGCCCGACCGCGCGGTTCGGACTCGGCGGCGTGCCTTCGTCGTCGCCGCCGCGGGACTCGAACACGACGGCCGCGCAGGCCGCGGCCAGTTCCGCCGGCGTCAGGTCCGTCCACGCCCCGGCCAGGAGCACCTGCGCGGTCAGCAGGTCCGACTCGGTGTACAGCGCGGTGAGCAGTCGCCCGGCATCGGTGACCGACTGACCGTCCTCGGTCAGGTAGCCCAGTTCCGCGAGGACGTCGCAGACCCGATCGAACCGTCGGGCGATCGAGTTGGTCCGGCCGGCGACGCGTCGTTGCAGCTCGTCGACCTGGCGCATCGTGCGGTGGTACCGCTCGGCCCAGCGGGCGTGCACCTCGCGGTCGGTGCAGCCGTGGCACGCGTGCTGGCGCAGCGCCGCCCGCATCGCCGCGATCTCGTCGTCCTCCGGCGGCCCCGGCCGGCGACGGCGCTGGTCGTGCGGGACGTCGGCGACCGCCGAGCGCAGAGCCGCCGCGAGGTCGGCGCGCGCACGAACGTCGCGGGCGGCGAACCGGTGCGGGACGTCGAGTCGGGCGATCGTCTGGACCGGCAGGCGGGTCTCGGCGGCCGACAGTCGGCGAACCTGGCCGTCCTGGGTCAAGACCATGGGCCGGGTCTCGTCCCGCGGAGTCCGGGTGCGGCGCGAGTCGAGGACGACGGCCGGTCCGGCGCGGCGCCCGACCGGGATGACGATGACGTCGCCCCGCCGTAGCGCCAGCCAGGACTCCAGTGCGTCGTCGCGCCGCTGGATCGCTGCCCGTCGGCCGTCGTCCTTCTCCCGGCGGGAGAGCCGCTCGCGCAGCGCGGCGTACTCCGCGAAGTCCCCCAGGTGACACGACATGGCCGTGCGGTACCCCTCCGCGGCCTCCTCCAGCCGCCGCAGTTCGGTGGCGAGCCCGACCACCGCGCGGTCGGCCTGGAACTGCGCGAACGACGTCTCCAGGACCTCGCGCGCCGCCGTTCTTCCCATGCGCTGCACCAGGTTGACCGCCATGTTGTAGCTGGGCTGGAACGACGACCGCAGCGGGTAGGTTCGGGTCGAGGCCAGCCCGGCGAGGACCCGCGGGTCCAGCCCCGGCTGCCACAGGACGACCGCGTGCCCCTCGACGTCGATGCCGCGGCGCCCGGCCCGGCCGGTGAGCTGGGTGTACTCCCCGGCCGTGAGCTCCACATGGCTCTCGCCGTTCCACTTCACCAACTTCTCCAGGACGACGGACTTCGCCGGCATGTTGATCCCCAACGCGAGCGTCTCGGTCGCGAAGACGACCTTCAGCAGGCCACGCTGGAAGCACTGCTCGACGACCTCCTTGAACGCTGGCAGCAGACCGGCGTGGTGGGCGGCCAGGCCCCGCTCGAGTCCGCCGAGCCACTGCGTGAAGCCGAGGGCGCCGAGGTCGTCGTCGGGCAGCCGATCGGTCGCGGCCAACGCGATCCGCCGGATCTGGCTGCGTTCGTCGGCGTCGGTCAGGCGCAGGCCGGTGGCCAGGCACTGTTCGACGGCGTCGTCGCAACCGGCTCGGCTGAACAGGAAGTAGATCGCCGGCAGCAGGCCGTCGCGACCGAGCCGGTCGACGACCTCGCTGCGCCACGGGGTCTTCGCGTCGCGCCGACGCCCCCGCCGGTGGTGGGGACGCACGTCGTGCCGGGCCGTTCGCTGCTCCTCGCGCGACAGCCGGACGAGGTCGGGGTTGACGATCTGCTGGTCGTCGTCGACGAAGAGGTCGTACATCCGCGGGCCGGCCATGACGTGCTGCCACAGCGGGACCGGCCGGCTCTCCTCGACGACGATCGCCGTGCTCCCGCGGACCGTCTCCAGCCAGGCGCCGAACTCCTCGGCGTTGCTGACGGTCGCCGACAGCGCGACGACCGCGACCGACCGGGGCAGGTGGATGATGACCTCCTCCCACACGGCGCCGCGGAACCGGTCGGCGAGGTAGTGCACCTCGTCCATCACGACGTAGCCCAGGCCGGTCAGCGTGGCCGAGCCGGCGTAGAGCATGTTGCGCAGGACCTCCGTCGTCATCACGACGATCGGCGCCTCCCCGTTGATGCTCGTGTCGCCGGTGAGCAGGCCGACCGCCTCGGGTCCGTAGCGGTCGACGAGGTCGGCGTACTTCTGGTTCGACAGCGCCTTGATCGGGGTCGTGTAGAAGCACTTGCGACGCTCGGCCAGCGCGAGGTGGACGGCGAACTCCCCCACCACGGTCTTCCCCGAGCCGGTCGGGGCGGCGACGAGGACCCCGTGGCCGTCCTCCAGCGCCCGACAGGCCCGCAGTTGGTAGTCGTCGAAGCCGAACCGATAGCCGGTGGCGAACCCGGACAGCCGGGTCCGCTCGAAGCGCGCACGCTCGCGGGCGGCGGCGTAGCGCTCGGCCGGGCTGGACATCGGTCTCTCCTTCGTCGAACGCGCGCTCGCGACCGTCCGCGTGCCGGTGGCGGTCCCGGGGTCGAGGGTAGTCAGCGGCACCGGCGGGTCGGCTGGACCCAGGACCGCCTCGACCCACCCCCACCTCGACTTTGAGGTTGTACCGCGTGTTTCCCGCGCGGACCCGGTACAAGCTCAAGGTCGGCGGCGGCGGGCCTAGGCCGGTGCGGTGAGGACGCGCAGGCCGGCCGGCACGACGTCGACGTCGACGGGCAGTGGGCCGATGCGTTCGCCGTCGGCGTACGCGACCTGGCCGGGCGCCTGGATGTGCAGCGTGCGCGCGCGCATCGTGCGGACCGCGGGGTGGCGGACATGGGTGCCCCGGTAGACACCGGGGAACACCCGCAGCAGCCCGGGTCGGCTCAGGCGGGAGACCCAGGTGACGTCGAGCAGGCCGTCGGTGAGGTCGGCCGCCGGGCAGACGCGCATCCCGCCGCCGTAGCGCGGGCCGTTGCCGACCGACACGAGCATGGCCTCCTCCGCGATCTCCTGTCGGTCCAGGCGGACGCGATAGGCCAGCGGCCGGAACGACGCGAGCTCGCGCACCAGCGCGGCGTGGTAGCGCTGTCCGCCCAGGCGGGCCAGCCCGTTCGCCCGTTCGTTCACCGACGCGTCGAAGCCGGTGCACAGCACGCTCAGGTAGTACCGGACCAGGCCGTCGTGCGCCCGCACCCGGCCGACGTCGATCCGACGGGTGCCGCCGCCGGCCAGGGCGGCCAGCAGCCACCGCGCCGTGGCCGTCGGGGTACCGGTCGCTATGTCGAGCGAGGCGGCGATGTCGTCGCCGGATCCACCGGCGACGATCCCGAGCGGGACGTCGGTGCCGACCAGGGACTGCAGGACCGCGTGCACCGTGCCGTCCCCGCCGCACGCGACGACCGCGCGCGCGCCCGCCGACACGGCTGCGGCCGCCGTCGTCGTCGAGGCCGCGGCCGACGCCGGCAGGTACAGCCGCGACGGGACGCCGGCGTCGTGCAGGGCCTTGACCGCCGCACTGGCGTGGCGGGCCGATCGCCCACCACCGGCCCGGGGATTGGCGATGACCCAGGTCTCCGCGCTCACCCCAGGTCGTCCGGGTACGGCGGGTCCAGCGGCGACGCCGCGTCGTCGTCGAGGGCGTCGTAGTCCAGGTCGCCGGCGGCCCGCCGCCGTCGTGCGCGGCGCCGGTCGTTCAACAGGCTCACGCCGATCGCCCCGGCGACGAGGACGAGGATCGGCGCACCGAGCAGGGTCATGTTGATCGGGTCACCGGTCGGCGTCGCGACGGCGGCGAACACCATGACGATCACGATGATCCACCGCCACCAGCCCAGGAGGCGTCGGCCGCTGATGATCCCGGCGAAGTTCAGCAGGACCAGCAGCAGGGGCACGAGGAAGCCGATGCCGAACACCAGCACCGTGCGCAGGAAGAACGACAGGTACCGGTCGACGGAGACGATGTTCTCCACGCCCTCGGGGGTGAAGCCGAACAGCAGGTCCAGGCCGATCGGCAGGACCGAGTACGCGACGGCCACACCGGCCAGGAACAGCGGGGCGGCCACCGCGGCGAACCCCAGGGCCCACCGGCGCTCGTGTCGGTGCAGCCCGGGGGTGATGAACCGCCACAGTTGGTACAGCCACACCGGCGAGGCGATGATCACGCCGGTGACCGCCGCGACCTGCAACTGCAGGACGAACGGATCGGCGACGCCCGTCAGGGCCAGCGTGACGTCCCGCCCCTGCGCGCGCGCCTCGGCGACGACGTCGGCGAACGGTGCGCTCAGCCACGCGAAGATCTGCGGGTAGTAGATCCATCCGACGACCATTCCCGCGACGATCACCAGCGCCGACTTGCCCAGCCGCGAGCGCAGTTCGCGCAGGTGCTCGGTGAGCGGCATCGCCTGGTCGGCCGCGCGCTCCTTCACCGCCATCGGCAGTGCGCGGGTCAGCCGTCGACGCGCTCGCCCGGCGCGGCGGTCGCCGACGGGCTCGCGTCGGGCGCGGCCGGCGGGGTGCTCTCGACGGCCGGCGCAGCGGCGTCGGCGACCGCCGGCGCCGACGTCGCGGCCGCGTCGTCGGTCAGGCCCTTGGTCTCGGCCTTGAAGATGCGCAGCGACCGGCCCAGCCCGCGGGCCGCGTCCGGCATCCGCTTGGCGCCGAACAGCAGCACGATGATGAGCAGGACGATCAGGATCTCCGGGGCGCCGAACTGCTTGAACATGGGCTCTCCTCGCGCTGTCGCCGACGGTCAGTGGCCAGGGTACGCGCTCAGGGCGTCATCGGCGGCGGCGGCCACGGACTCGGCCAGTTCGACCGGATCGACGACGACGGCGGCCCCGCCCAGCGACAGGACCAGTCGTACGGCCCACTGCGGATCGTGGATCGGCAGCCGAACGCGCGCCCCGCGACCACGGCGGTGCTCGTGGACCTGAGCGCCGGGGAGCTCGCCGACCCAGCGAGCGCTGGCGTCGACGTCGATCACCGCGACCGTCGACGGCGTGGTCGGCCCGAGGTCGCCGTCGGTCGGCTCGTCGCCGGCGTCGGCCACCGGCACGTCGGCGTCGACGATCTCGGTGCCGACGACCTCGGCATCGACGACCCGGTCGAGCCGGAACGAGCGCCGCGCCCCGGCGAGCCGGCAGTAGGCGTCCAGGTACGCGCCGGAGTCGGTCGCGAGCACGGCGTACGGGCGGATCCGTCGATCGCTGACCTGCCCGTCGGTTCCCGCCGCGTAGCGGATCCGCAGATCCCGGCCGCCGGCCAGCGCGTCGGTCACGGCCGTGCGGACCGCCGCCGACACGCCGAGGTCGACCGCGACGTCGCGAGCGGTCGGCGTGCCGGTGAGGGCGGCCAACTTCGCCGCCGCGGACGCGATCGTCTCGCGATCGACGACCCCGGGGACCTGTTCCAGCAGCCGCAGGCCGACGATGACCGACATCGCCTCGGCCGCGGTCAGCCGCAGCGGCCGCGCCAGGTTCTGTGCGTCGACGACGGTGATGACGGCGTCGGCGACGGCATCGGCCCCCGCGTCGTCGGTCTCGTCGTCGGTCTCGTCGTCGTCGTCGTGGTCGTCGTCGAGGTCGTCGTCGGCCCAGAACTGGATGTCGACCAGGCGGCCCGCGCCGAGGATCTCGTCACCGCTGACGACGATCAGGTTCAGGTCCGCGACCAATCGGTCGGTGCTGATGCCGAAGTGCTCGGCGCACTCGCGCACTCGGACCCCCGGGTGCGCCACCAGCCACGGGACCAGCGCGAGCAGGCGGGACAGGTGCTCGGCCGCCGTCATCGCCGGCCTCCGCCCGGACCGCTCGCCCGTGCGGTCGCGCGCACCGCGAGCAACGCCGTACGCACCGCGTCGACGACCTCGGGCGGGTCGAGCACGACGACGTCCGAACCCTCGGCGCACACCGCGGCGACCAGGCGCTCGATCGACGCGGCCTCGACCGTCAGCTCGGTGCCCTCCCAGGGGTCCTGGTCACCGCCGGCCGCCAACCGGCGCACCCCCGCGCCGCGACCGGCCGCGACGCGAACACGCGCGGCCACTCGGTCCCCGCCGGTGGGTTCGAGCGGGACGGCGGCGACGTCGAAGCCGGCCGGCGGGCCCACGGGATCGACGTCGGCCGCCTCGACCGGTCCGATGACCCGCGAGAGCCGGAACGTCCGCAGGCCGCGGCGGTCGTGGTCGTGGCCGATCGCGAACCAGACCCCGGCTGCCGACCGGATCCCCCACGGGCTGAGGGTGCGTGTCCGGGGCCCGGAATCGGCGCGACCGCGGTACGCGAACGTCACGGTCGCGCGCTCACGGACGGCCGTCATCAGCGCGGGCAGGGCGGCGTCGGCCGCGGTGAGGCGCACGAGTCCGTGGACCCCGACCGGCGGCCACGGCCCGGCGTCGGCACGTGTGTCGGCGCTCGTGTCGGTACTGCGGCCAGCGCCGGTGTCGGTGTCGGCGTCGAGCTTGCGCAGCGCCGACCCGGCGACGCCGGCGAGTGCGGCCTGTCCCCACGCCTGGGCGGCGACCGCGATGGCCGTTCGCTCCGCGACGGTGAACGCCACCGGGCCGAGGGCGTATTGCGACCGGTCGATCCGGTAGCCGAGGACCTCGTCGGAGCCGTCGCGCACCGTCTCGATCGGGATCCCCATCGAGCGCAGTTCGTCCTTGTCGCGCTCGAACATGCGCTCGAACGCGGCGTCGGTGCGTGCGTCCGCGTAGCCGACGACGCCGGTACGGATCCGCGACCGCGCGACCGGGACGTCGCTGCCGAGCAGGACGACGACCAGTCCGAGCAGGCGCTCGCTGCGGTCGGGTCGGGCGACCCGCGGCGCGGTCGGGTCCATCACCCCACGTCGAGCAGGTCGATCACGAAAACCAGCGTCCGCCCGCCGAGCCGATGCCCGCTGCCGGCCTCCCCGTACGCGAGCGCCGGTGGGATCACCAGCTGCCGCCGACCGCCGACCCGCATCCCGGGGATGCCCTCCTGCCAGCCGGCGATCAGCCCGGTGAGCGCGAACGAGATCGGCTCCCCGCGGTCCCAGGAGGCGTCGAACTGCTCACCGGACTCGAAGTCCACACCGACGTAGTGCACCAGGACCTGGCCACCGGGCACGGCCTCGGGTCCGTCGCCGACGACGAGGTCGGTGACGAGCAGCTCGGTCGGGGCGGGCCCGTCGATGAAGTCGATCTCGGGCTTGGTGGCCATGGTGTTCCTCTCGCAGAAGCGGTGGTCGTCGCGGTCGCCGGCGACGCGGGTGGTCAGGAGGCCGCCGGCGCCGAACCGGCGTGCTGCACGTCGGTCAGTTCGATGACGAAGGCCAGCGACTCGTCCGGTCCGATCGGGCCCGATCCGTCCGGGCCGTAGGCCAACGATCCGGGGATCACCAGCAGCCGCGTCCCGCCGACCTTCATCCCGGGCAGACCCTGCTGCCAGCCGGCGATGAGCCCGTCCAACGGGAAGGTCGCCGGCTGGCCGGACATCCACGACGAGTCGAACACCGACGTGCCGGCCAGCCCGACCCCGCAGTAGTCGACGGTGAGGGTGTCCCCGGCCTGCGCGGCCTCCCCCGTACCCGGGACCAGGTCGGCGATCTGCAGGTCGGTCACCGGCGCGGCGTCCGATGCGACGGTGATCGTCGGCGCCGTGCCCGCGACCGCGGTGACGTCGCCGACGGTCGTGCCACCGGCCGGTGGCTCCGGCGCCGCCTGACCCGCACCGGTCGCGCAGTCCAGCGTGACGTACGGCCCGGCCACGGCGGTCGCCTCGGCCGACGCCGCCGGCTGCGACGTCGCGGGCGCGACGCGCTCGTCCGTCTGGGGGCCGCAGGCGGCGAGGGTCGCGGCGGCCACCACGGCCGCGAGGACGACGATCGGGGTGCGCTTCATGCGGTGAGCGTACTTGCCGGTCACATGCTCGCGATGAGCCGCTCGACCCGCTCGTCGACGCTGGCGAACGGGTCCTTGCACAGCACCGTGCGCTGCGCCTGGTCGTTGAGTTTCAGGTGGACCCAGTCGACGGTGAAGTCCCGGCGCCGTGCCTGGGCGCGCCGGACGAAGTCGCCCCGCAGGCGGGCCCGGGTCGTCTGCGGGGGTACCGACTTGGCCTCGTAGACCGCCAGGTCGGTGACGACGCGCTCGACCAGGCCTTGACGCTCGAGCAGGTTGTACAGGCCCCGGGAGCGGTTGATGTCGTGGTACGCGAGGTCGAGCTGGGCGATCCGCGGAGAGTCCCAGGTCAGGTCGTGCCGGTCCCGGTACCGCAGCGTAAAGGCGATCCTGTATTGGTATCCGTCG
>CAYMNG010000039.1:17434-21013 GCA_964391765.1 uncultured Bifidobacteriaceae bacterium
ACCGCTCCAGCACCCGCCGCTTGATCGCCCAGTCGATCTCACGGTCGATCAGGGACGTGTCGTCGGCCTCGATCGCCTTCAGCGTGCGACCCCACAACTCCAGCACGCGCGCGATCGTCGGATCGTCCGTCAGCCCGCGGCGGCCCGCGAAGTCCGCGGCCTTGTCGAAGTACTCCGTCTGCATCGCAAGCGCGGACAGTTCACGGCCGGTGGTCAGGCGGACCGGACGCTTCCCGGTCGGGTCGTGACTCATCTCGCGGATGGCCCGGATGGGGTTCTCCAGCGTCATGTCCCGCATCACGACGCCGGCTTCGAGCATGCGCAGCACGAGGTCCGCGGCCCCGACCTTGAGCAGCGTGGTCGTCTCGCTCATGTTGCTGTCGCCCACGATGACGTGCAGCCGGCGGTACTGGTCGGCGTCGGCGTGCGGCTCGTCCCGGGTGTTGATGATCGGCCGGGATCGCGTCGTCGCGCTGGAGATGCCCTCCCACATGTGGTCCGCGCGCTGGCTCAGGCAGTACACGGCCCCGCGCGGGGTCTGCAGCACCTTGCCGGCCCCGGCGATCAGCTGCCGCGAGATGAGGAACGGGATGAACCGCTCCGCGAGCCGGGCGAACTCACCGCGCCGGTCGATGAGGTAGTTCTCGTGGCACCCGTACGAGTTGCCCACGGAGTCGGTGTTGTTCTTGAACAGGTAGATGTCCCCGTGGATGCCCTCGTCGCGCAGCCGACGCTCCGCGTCGGCGACGAGCCCTTCGAGGATCCGCTCGCCGGCGCGGTCGTGCGCGATCAGCTGCGGGATCTGGTCGCACTCGGCGGTCGCGTACTCCGGGTGGCTGCCGACGTCGAGGTACAGCCGGGACCCGTTGGTGAGGAAGACGTTGCTGCTTCGACCCCAGGCGACGACGCGGCGGAACAGGTACCGGGCGACCTCGTCGGGGCTGAGACGGCGCTGGCCGTTGAACGTGCACGTCACGCCGTACTCGGTCTCTATCCCGAAGATCCGGCGGTCCATCAGCCAACCCTACGTCGCCGGCCCCAGGATCTCGGCCAGGCGAGCCGGGGAGAGCCGGCCGAAGGCCCGGCGGGTACGACGCCGGTCGAGGACGGCCGCCTCGATCTGCCCCGGACCGAGGGTTCGCACGACGTCCTCCCCGTGCGCGCCCAGGAGCCGGACGGCGAGCCGGACGACGTCGGCCAGGCTCTGGCCCGGCGTCCAGGCCGCGGCCAGCGCCGTCGTGATCGGTTCCGCCGATCCCCCCATCACGACGAACCCCTGCTCGTCGGCGACCGACCCGTCGAACGTCAGCCGGTAGATCTGGTCGGACGCCGCGTCCGCGCCGACCTCGGCGACGACGAGTTCGACCTCGAAGGGCTTGGCCGCCTCGGTGAAGATCGTCCCGAGCGTCTGGGCGTACGCGTTCGCCAGGCTGCGGCCGGTGACGTCGGTGCGGTCGTACGAGTACCCGCGCAGGTCGGCCAGGCGGACGCCGGCGACCCGCAGGCTCTCGAACTCGTTGTACTTGCCCACCGCGGCGAATCCGATGCGGTCGTACAACTCGCTGACCTTGTGCAGCGCCCGGGACGGGTTCTCGGCGACGAAGGCGATCCCGTCGTCGTACTGCAGCACGACGACGCTGCGACCGCGCGCGATCCCCTTGCGGGCGAAGTCCGCCTTGTCGCGCATGATCTGCTCGGGCGAGACGTAGAACGGTACGGTCACGACCGCGCCCCCCGGTCCTCGCGCTCGGTCGCGAGCATCGCGGCGACGATCGGGGCGATGTCGGCGTCGGCCAGGACCCGGGCACCGTCGGCGTCGACGACGGCGACGACCGGGTAGATGCCGCGGGCCACGTCCGGGCCGCCCGTCGCGCTGTCGTCGTCCGCGGCGTCGTACAGCGCCTCGATCGCGATCCGGACGCCGTGATCGGTCGTCCCGTCGCGCCGGTACCGCTTCTTCAAGGACCCGCGGGCGAACACCGACCCCGAGCCGACCGCGTAGAAGTCGTGCTCCTCGTACCGGCCGCCGGTCACGTCGTAGGAGAAGATCCGGCCGGTGCCCCGCACGTCGTCGAACCCGGCGAACAGCGGCACCACCGCCAGGCCCTGCATCGCCAGGCCGAGGTTGCCGCGCAGCATCGTCGCCAACCGGTTCGCCTTGCCGTCCAGGGACAGCGGCGTCCCCTCGATCTTCTCGTAGTGCTCCAGTTCGACGCAGAACACCCGGACCAGCTCGACCGCCAACCCGGCCGTTCCGGCTATCCCGACGACCGAGAAGTCGTCGGTCACGAAGACCTTCTCCACGTCGTGCTGCGCGATGAGGTTCCCCATCGTCGCGCGTCGATCGCCGGCCATCACGACACCGTCGCCGGTGCGCAGGGCGACGATCGTCGTCCCGTGCGGGACGCCCTCGCCGCGGGCGGCGACCGGGCCGGATCCGGGCAGGCGATCGGGGTGCATCGCGGCCAGGAGGTCCACGAACGACGCGGTGCCGATCGCGCGATAGGCGTCCGGCAGACCGAGGGGCGCGGTCATCGTGCACACCCCTCACGCGCTGCGGGGGTCACTGCCCACCCTTCTGCACGAAGGACTTCACGAAGTCCTCCGCGTTCTCCTCCAGGACCGTGTCGATCTCGTCGAGGATCGCGTCGACGTCGGCGTCGAGTGCGGCCGAGGACCGCTCGACCTGCGCGACGGGCTCGTCGTCGACGTGGTCGCGGACGGCGTCGTGGCGCTGGGCGTGCTCTCGCTGCGGCATGCTCGAAGGCTACCCTGCGCCGGTCGAACTGAGCCGATCGACGAGCGTGGCGACGTCGGCCGCCCCGTCGAGCAGGGCGCCGACGTGTGCCTTCGTCCCGCGCAGCGGTTCGGGGGTCGGCACGCGCAGCAGCGCATCGCGCCCCGGGACGTCGAAGACGACCGAGTCCCACGACGCCGCAGCGATCGCGTCGGGATACCGGCGCATGCACTCCCCGCGGAAGTACGCCCGGGTGTCCTCGGGCGGATCGGTGACGGCCGCGGCGACCTGGGCGTCGGTGAACAGGCGCCGCAGTGCTCCGCGTGCCTCCAGCCGCAGGGCCAGGCCCCGGGCCGCGCGCAGGTCGGCGTACTGCAGGTCGACCAGGTGCAGGCGGGCGGCGTCCCAGCCCAGGCCGTCGCGCCGACGGAATCCGTCGAGCAGGCTCAGTTTCGCGACCCAGTCCAGGCGATCGGCCAACGTCGTCGGATCCGTGCGCAGGCCGTCGAGGACCTCCCCCCACAGCTCCAGGACCTGGTCGGTCTGCGCGTCGCGGGGTGCGTGGTCACCGCGGGCGCAGAACTCCCGCGCGGCCCGCAGGTACTCCTCCTGCAGATCGACCGCGCGCAGGCGCCGGCCGTCGGCCAGCTCGACCTCGTGGCGCAGCGTCGGGTCGTGCGAGACGGCGTGCATCTGCGCGACCGGGTCGGCCAGGGTCCACCGCGTCGAATCGAGGAACCCGTCCTCGATCATGGACAGGACGATCGCCGTCGTCCCCATCTTCAGGAACGTCGCGGTGTCACTGAGGTTCGCGTCGCCGACGATCACGTGCAGGCGCCGGA
>CAYMNG010000040.1:0-12255 GCA_964391765.1 uncultured Bifidobacteriaceae bacterium
AACGGCTTGGTGACGTAGTCGTCGGCGCCCGCCTCGAGCCCGGCGACGACGTCGTGGCTGTCGGTCTGCGCCGTCACGATGATGATGGGGACCTGGCTGGTCCCGCGCAGGCTCCGGATGAGGTCCAGACCCTGGATCCCCGGCAGGCGCAGGTCGACGAGGACGACGTCGAGGTGCTCGTCGAGAGCCTGGACGAGCGCCTGTTCGGCGGTCGCCGCCTCGACGACCCGGTAGCCCTCGTCCTCCAGATTCGTGCGCAGGACCAGGCGGATCGCGTCGTCGTCCTCGACGACCAGCACCGAGCGGACCGTTCCCGTCGTCGCAGTCATGGGCCCATTCAACCCCGGACCGACGGCCGGTCCGTGCAGGCGTCGACCGACGTCGCCGACCGTCGGGCGCACTGTGACGCAACTGCGACACAACTGCGTCGGACATGAGGGGCGGCGAGGGTCGCATTCGCCCGGCGATCGACCGATAGTGGACCCAGTCGCCCGCGGCGGTCCGGTGCCGACGGCGACAAGACTCGAGGAGGACGCCATGAGCATCGCGCATTCGACGTCGCTGGCAGCGCTGGCCGACACCGGCGGACCGAGCGCGGCGTGGTGGGCCGCGGTCGCCCGGGCCCTGGATTCGTTGGACGAGCGGCTGTCGGAGGACGCGATCGCCGACGACGGACCCGCCGGATCGTTCGCCCAGGCGGTGTGGCGCGCGCCCGTCCTCGCCAACGCGGTGGCGAAGCTGCGGGCCGAGCGGGGCCGCCTCGCCGACCGGGTTCGCGGCCTGCGCCGCACGGTCGCCACGGCGGCCGGCGACGGCGACCAGGTCGGGGCGGTGTCGGCGGAGGTCGGCGCGCTGGCTGCCGCCGAGGACCGCTACCGGCGTCGCTCCCGTGAACTGGTCTGGGAGTCGTTCACGCGCGACATCGGCGGGGAGTAGTCCCGGACGTCGATCAGGCCCGCGGCGTCAGGATCCGGTCGCGGCGCGCACGGCATCGACCATCACCCGGGCGTTCGTCGCGAGGTCACCGCGGTGCAGCGCGCCGCCGATGAGCAACGCGACGTCGGATCCGTAGAACGCGACCATCTCCGGGATCCGTTCGACCGACATCCCGCCGCCGGGGCTGGGCCACGTCGCCGCGATCGACCCCAGCGGCTGGGCCGCGCGGTCGCGGATGTCCAGGCACTGTGCCGGGGTGAACGAGAACCGGCCGCCGTGGTTGGGGAACACCGTGATGTCGGCCCCGGCCAGTCGCAGGAGCAGGCCCAGCAGGATCCCGTGGTCGATCCCCTGGTCGGCGCTGACCACGTGCGAGCCGAGGAAGGCCGGGTGGCTCATGATCGGCAGGCCGAGGTCGTCGTCGTCGGCGAGCGTGCGCATCGCGTCGAGGCCGACCAGCCCGGGCAGCACGAGCAGCGCCCCGGCCCCGGCCGCCTTCGCTTCGTGCGCGGCGTCGACCAGAGCGCCGGCGGGGACGTTCAGTGCCGGCATGTACACGCTGCGGGTGCCGGCGCGGTCGGCGGCGGCGTTCACGGCCTCGGCGACGCGGGTGACGCGTTCACGCCACGGCGCCCAGGGCTGGTTCGCCAGCCCGTGGTCGTCCTTGATCAGGTCGAAGCCGGCCTCGGCGAGGATCGCCGCGTCGGCGGCGAGCTCGTCCGGGGAGCAGCCCATCGGCTTGAGGGCGGTGGTCACCAGCGGTCGACGCGGCGCGTCGAACATCGTGCGCAGGCCGGCGACGCCGAACCGCGGGCCGCGGAACCAGTCGGTGACCTCGGCGGGCAGGTCGAGGTCGGTGATGCGGACACCGGGGAACAAGGAGACGTTGCCCCACAGCAGGTTCAACAGTTGGACGAGGTCCGCGTTGACGGTCCGCGGGTCGTACGACACGACGATGCGGTCGTCGGTGAGTTCCTCGACCCGTCCGACGACCTCGCGCTGGATCCACTCCGGCGCGACGTCGACCGGGAACTCGATCGTCTGCTCGACGCGGATCGCGTCGGCGAGTTCCGCGGACGCGTTCGTCGCCGCGTACGTCACGACGATGCGGTCCGCGCCCATCACAGGGCCTCGACCTTGGCCGCGCTGTGCACGGCGGCGACCCGGGCCGTGGCGATCTCGTCGTCGTCGATGCCCAGCGTGCGGCCGAGCGCGGCCTCGATCGCGGTCACCAGCGCGCGGGCGTCGAGCCCGTACTCGGCGAGCAGGTATCCCTGCGACGCCCCGTGCGCGTACGTGTCGCGCAGGCCCAGTCGGGTCAGCGGGACTCCCAACCCGTTGTCGGCGAGGACCTCGGCGACCGCCGAGCCCAGGCCGCCGGAGATCAGGTGGTTCTCCAGCGTCACGACCCCGTGGCGCGCGGAGCGCAGCGCCGCGAGGACCGTCGGGTCGTCGAAGGGCTTGTGGGTGGAGATGTGCAGATGCGTGACGGTGACGCCGTGCGCCTGCACTGCCGGAACGGCCCGCATGGCCTCCTCGGTCGAGATGCCCGCGGTCAGCACGACGATGTCCGCCGGGTCCTCGACCCGGTCGCCGGCGAGGGTGAGCACCCGCGCGCGACCGAACTCCATGGGCGCGTCCGCGGGGAACAGCCGGGGCACCTCGCCGCGGAGCATGCGGATGTAGACCGGGCCGTCGATCGCGTGCGCGACGTCGAGCACCGTCTCGACCTCGGTAGCGTCGCCGGTCTCCAGGATCGTCATGTTCGGGACCGCGCGCAGGATCGCGACGTCGTCGATCGCCTGGTGGGTGACCCCGCCCGGCGTCGTGATGCCGGGCAGGAACCCGACCAGGCGCACGCGCAGGTTGGGGTAGGCGACGGACATCTGCAGCTGGTCCAAGGGTCGGCGGTACAAGAACACCGCGAACGTGTGCAGCCACGGCTCGAATCCCTCACGCGCCAGGCCGGCGGCGAAGCCGAGCATGTTCTGCTCGGCCATGCCCATCGAGAAGTAGCGCTCGGGGTACGTGTCGCGCCACTTGCCGACCTCGCACGAGTTGGTGAGGTCGGCCGTGAGGACGACGACCTCCGGCTTGTCCGCGGACCAGCGGATGAAGTTCTCCACGTGCGGGCGGGTGGCGATCTCGATCATGAGGCATCCTTCATCCGGGCGTACGCCTGCTCGTACCGGGCCTTCTCGTCCGGGCCGGTGAACCGCAGGTAGTGCAGGACGGGTCGGCGTTCGGCCAGCAACGGGATCCCGCGGGTGGGGTCGGAGTAGGCGAGGACGACGTGCGGCTTGCCGGTGCGCTCGGCCAACGCGGCCTGCAGCGCCGGGACGTCGTGCGCGTCGACGCGGGTGACGCTCGCGCCGAAGGCGGCGATCCGGTCGGCGAGCGGTTCGATCGTCATGACGGCGTCCATCGGGCCGTCGCACTGCGCGCCGTTGACGTCGACGATGACGGTGACGTTGTCGAGCCGGTGGTACGACAGGGCGGCCAGGGCCTCCCACGTCTGGCCCTCCTGGAACTCGCCGTCGCTCATGAACACCACGACCCGCCCGGACTCACCCTTGAGTCGGCGGCCCAGGGCGATGCCCCCGGCCTGGGACAGGGCCTGGGACAGCGAGCCGGTCGTCGTCTCGAAGCCGGGGGAGTGCTCGGCGCCGATCATCTCGACCGTCGAGCCGTCCGCGTTGAACGAGGCCAGGGCCCGGTCGTCGAGGCGGCCGGCCTCGATCAGCGCCGCGTACACCACCAGGGCGTAGTGCGCCGGGGAGATCACCAGCCGGTCGAGGTCCGGGCCGGTCGCGCCGTGATACACGGCGCCGGCGAAGCCGGGATCGTCACGGCCGGGGACGCTGCGGAACGGCGGGGGAACGAGGGGGGCGTCGACGGGCGCGAGGCGGACCGCCCCGCCGTAGAGCACCGCGAGCAGTTCGGCGGCCGAGCAGGCCTGGCTCAGGTAGCCGCCGTTGTTCGCCAGCGTGTGCTCGAAGACCCGCAATCGGATGTTGTCTGCCATGGTCTGAGTCGAGGTCACGGCGGTATGGTAGGCCTGTTGTAAGTCGTCCTACAACTCCGTTGGCGAAATCACGATGATTTCGTGACCCGGACCATGGTCGTGGAGGCCGTGATGCTCAAGAACGTCGATCCGCTGCTCAGCGGTGACCTGCTGAAGATCCTCGACGACATGGGGCACGGCGACACGCTGCTGCTCGTCGACCGCAACTACCCGGCCGCGGCCGCAGGAGTCCCGGTCGTACGGCTGGGCGAGGTCGGTGTCGTGCGTGCGGCACGGGCCGTGCTCAGCGTCATGCCGCTCGATCAGTTCGTGGATTTCCCGTTGGAGCGCATGGAGGTTGACGAGATCGCGAGCAGGACGACGCCCGTCCAGGACGAGGTGCTGGTTCAGGCCCGCGCGCTGGACGGCCGGGATCTGCGATACGGCGTCGTCCCGCGCCTGGACTTCTACCGCCGGGCGCGCGAGGCGTTCGCGGTCGTCCACACGCTGGAGGCGTCGCCGTACGCCTGCTTCATCCTGCGAAAGGGCGTCGTCCTCGACGACGCGTGACCGATCGACGGCGTCGCCGCATCGACGGGCGGCGTTGGCCAAGACGTCAGTTGTCATACTTCTTTGCGCTATGGTGTCAGGGCTGACGACAGGAGGGCGAAGATGCGCTACAGCTGCTGCGGACAGGCCGAGTACCGGTTCGGCGACTTCGGTCCGGCGTACCTGCTCAAGGGTCCGCGCACGGATATCGGCACGGTGCTGTTGCGCCCGGGCGACGACGTGGTCAACCACTTCCACGCCAACGTCGAGGAGAGCTTCTACGTCATCGAGGGCGCGGGTGCGCTGTGGATCGACTGCGCCGAGCGGCACCCGCTGCGGGTCGGCGACGTCTACCAGAGCCCGCCGGGGGAGATGCACTACTTCGTCAACGACACCGACGCCCCGCTGCGCTTCTTGTTCATCAAGTCCCCGCACGACCCGGCCGACACCGTGCCCGTTCCGTGGGTGCCCGGCGAGCCGGTCCCGACCCGCTAGTCAGACCCGGTGGACCCGCACGGGTCCCTGATCCGAAAGAGACGATCCATGGCCGACACCGAGGGCAATCTCGACGCCAAGCAGTACCACGCGGACACCCCGCAGGAGAACGCCGGATTCCACATCAAGGGCGCCGGCCAGCTCGACTACGGGATGAGGCACCGGCTCGCACGCATCTTCCGGGCCGACGGTCGCACCGTCATGCTGGCGTTCGACCACGGCTACTTCCAGGGCCCGACCAGCGGCCTGGAGCGGGTGGACCTGAACATCGTCCCGCTCGCGCCGCACGCCGACGCCCTGATGGCCACGCGCGGCATCATCCGCTCGGTGATCCCGGCCGGACTGGACAAGGCGCTCGTGCTGCGCGCCTCCGGCGGTCCGTCGATCCTGAAGGACCTGTCCGACGAACGCCTGGCGATGGACATCGCCGACGTCGTCCGCATCGACGCCGCCGCCGCCGCGGTGCAGGTCTTCATCGGCGGGGAGCAGGAGACGCAGTCCGTCCACAACCTGACCACGTTGGTCGATGCCTGCATCGGCGTCGGCGTCCCGGTCATGGGCGTCACCGCGGTGGGCCGCGAACTCGTGCGCGATGCGCGCTACCTGGGACTGGCGACGCGGATCATCGCCGAACTCGGCGCCCAACTCGTCAAGACCTACTACTGCGACGAGGGCTTCGAGCAGGTCACGGCCGGGTGCCCGGTGCCGATCATCATGGCTGGTGGGAAGAAGCTCCCCGCGGCCGACGCGCTGACGATGGCCTACCGGGCCGTCCAGGGCGGTGCCTCCGGTGTCGACATGGGGCGCAACATCTTCCAGCGCACGGCGCCGGTCGCGATGATCCAGGCCGTCAACGCGGTCGTCCACGACGACCTCGCGCCGACGGACGCGCACACGATGTACCTCGACCTCAGCGGCGGCGCCGACGACTGAGTCCGGCCTGCGCGGCGAGCGCGTCGAGGCGGGCGCGCAGGGCGTCGACCTGCGCGGCGGCCCGGGCGTCGTCCACGCTCGTCGGGCCGTCGAGCCGGCCGGGCGTCCGTCGGGCCAGTCGGGCCAGGCGCGAGCGGACGTGGGTCAGGTCGGCCGACAGGTCGTCGACCTCGCGACGGAACTCGGAGCGGATCATCGCGCCTCCTGGGACGGACGTCGTCGGAACCGGCAGCCGTCGCCCATCCTGGTGCCGCGCACCGCGGCGGGCGCGACGACACGCGGGAGCGCACTACAGTCCCCCGGCATGGTCCGTCGTCTCGTTCGGCCCCTCCTCGCCGCCGCCCTGGCCGCGACCGTCCTCGGGGCGCTCGTGGTCCCCAGCGCCTGGGCTGGGCCCGGCCCAACGCCCCGGGCCGTACCGGATGGGCCGCGACCGGCCGGACCGGTCACGCAGATCGGGACGTACGCGACCTTGGCCGCCGGCGGGTTCGGACCGGTCGCATCGATCGGCCAGGTGCTCGACGGGCCGCGCACGATCGGCCTGGGGACGTTCGTCGACCTCGACGGCGAACTGGTGATCCTGGCCGGCGTCGCGTACCGGGTCGGCATCGACGGCCGTCCGCGGCCGGTGCCGGCGAGCACCGCGACCCCGTTCACCGAGGCGGTCGCGTTCGCGAGCACGGTCGACGTCCCGGTCGCGCCGGGGACGACGTGCGCGGCGCTGGACGCCGTCGTCGCCGAACTGGCCGGTGCCGACGGCATGACCGCCGTTCGCGTCCGCGGGACGTTCGCCGACCTGGTCACCCGCAGCGTCCCCGCCCAACGCGGCCCGTCCGCGTCCCTCGCCGGTGCCGTCGCCGCGCAGCAGGTGTTCGACCTCGGTGCGCGCCGGGCCGTCCTCGTCGGCTTCCGGGCCGGACCGGCCGTCGGCGGACTGGCGGCCCCCGGCCTGCACCTGCACGGGTTGACCGTCGATCGATCGGCCGGGGGGCACGTGCTGTCGTGTGTCGCCGGCGGTGACGTCGCGTTGTCGGTCGAACCGGTGTCGGCCGTGCGTGTCGTCGTGCCCGTTCGGCGATAGGTCACCGCGGCCGCTGTGCCACAGTTGGCCGGCGCCGGTACTGACCGGCCGGAAGAGGGGTCTTCGATGTCCGACGACGCGTTGAGCAGGTTCCTCGACGAGCTGTACCCGTACCGGGACCAGACCCGCACGTACCGCCGGATCCCCGACTCGGCCGTGCCGGCGGCGGACGTCGTGGCGCTCATGCACGACCTGGCCGCGCGCGAGGACCGGATCGGGGACGAGGGCCAGGTGTCCGGGTCCTTGTACAGCGGTGACCACGACCACTACCACGTCCTGTCGCAGGTGTTCGAGGCCTTCGCCCATGCGAACGTGCTGCAGCGGGACATGTATCCGTCGGCGACGAAGTTCGAGGGCGAGATCGTCGCGATGGTCGCCGACCTCCTGCACGGCGCCGCGGCCGGACCGCAGGTGTGCGGCGTCGTGACCGGCGGCGGCTCGGAGAGCCTCGTGACGGCGGTGTACGCCTACCGCGAGCAGGCGCGCAAGCGTGGCGTGCGTCGACCCAACCTCGTCATCCCCCGCACCGCGCACGTCGCGCTCGACAAGGGCGCCCACTGGCTCGGTGTCGAGATCCGGCACGCGCCGGTCACCGCCGAGTACGTCGCCGACGTCGACGCGATGGCCGCCATGGTCGACGAGGACACGATCGCCCTCGTCGGATCGGCCGGCAACTACCCGCACGGCATCGTCGACCCGATCCCGGCGATCGCCGCACTGGCCAGCGAGCACGGGATCGGCATGCACGTCGACGGGTGCCTGGGCGGGCTGCTGCTCCCGTGGTTGGAGGACATCGGCGTGCCCGTCCCGCCCTGGGACTTCCGCGTCCCGGGCGTCACCAGCATCAGCGCGGACACGCACAAGTACGGGTACGGACTGAAGGGCACCTCGACGTTGCTCTACGCGACCAAGGAACTGCGCGCGAACCAGTGGTTCGCCGTGCCGGACTGGCCCGGCGGGCTGTACGTGTCGCCGGGGTTGGCCGGCTCGCGCAGCGGCGGCCTGATCGCGGCGACGTGGGCCTCGCTCGTGCTCACCGGCGCCGCCGGGTTCCGGTCCGCCGCCCGCGACATCCACGCGGCGACGACGGCGATGGTCGCCGGGATCCGCGCGCGGACACCGCAGTTGCGCATCATCGGTGACCCGCTGTTCGTCGTCGCGTTCGAGTCCGACGAGGTCGACGTCTACCTGGTCAACGACGAGTTGAAGCGGCGTGGGTGGCGGATGAACGCGCTGCAGCGGCCCGCGGCGCTGCACTTCTGCATCACGCGGCCGAACACCGCACCCGGTGTCGTCGACCGGTTCCTCGACGACCTCGAGGCCGCCGTCGCCTACGCGGACGCCAACGGTGACGCGCCCGCCGAGAGTGGCGCGATGTACGGCTTCGGTGGGACGGTCGAGGGCGACGCGGCGCTGACGGCGTTGATGTCCGGCTACCTGGACGCGATGTACGACGTCGCGCCGGCGACGCAGTGACGACGGTCGCCGGCTGGTACCTCGCGATCGACCTGGGCAACGGCGGACCGAAGGTCGCCGCGGTCGGCGAGGACGACGCGTTGCTGGCCGTCGCGTTCCGTCCGGTCTCGGTGACGGTGGGCATCGACGGAACCGCGACGCAGGACGCCGACGAGTGGTGGACGCAGGTCCTCGACGCCGCGCGCGAGGTCGTCGCCGCGGCCGACGTGTCCGCGGCCCCGTTGCGCGGCGTCGGCATCACCGGTCAGTGGGGATCGACGGTCCCGGTCGCCGCCGACGGGATTCCGGTCGGCCCGGTGCTCCTGTGGGCCGACACCCGCGGCGGACGCCACGTCCGCGAGGTCGTCGGCGGGCCGATCAGCTACCAGGGGTTCGCCCCGCACCGGGTCCTGCCGTTCGTCCGCCGGACCGGCGGGGCGCCGACGCCGTCGGGGGCCGACCCGACCGGGCACAGCCTGGTCCTGCAGCGCGACCTGCCGGAGGTGTACGCGCGCGCCGCCTACCTGCTCGAGCCGGTCGACTACCTCGGGATGCGGCTGACCGGTCGGGCGGCGGCCACGCCGGCGTCGATGACGCTGAGCTGGTTGACCGACAACCGACCCGGCCGGCCCGTGCAGTACGACGCCGACCTGGTGCGCCGGGCCCGTCGTGACCCGAAGCGGCTGCCGCCGCTGATCGCCACGGGGTCGATCCTCGGCCCGCTGCTGCCGCACGTGGCCGAGCAGATCGGCCTGACCGTTCGGGGGCCGGCGTCGGGTGGGTCGCCGGTCGTCGCCGGCATCCAGGACCTGCACGCGGCGGTCGTCGGCAGCGGCGCCGTCGAGCCGTTCGCGACGCACTTGGCGATCTCGACGACGGCCTGGCTCAGTACTCGCGTCCCGTTCAAGCGCACCGACATCCTCCACTCGATCGCGTCGATCCCGGGCCTGGATCCCGGCCACGCGGTCGTCGCCGACAACCAGGAGACCGGTGGCGCGGCGTTGCGCTGGGTGAAGGAGCAGGTCCTGCCGGACCTGTCCTACGAGGAGCTGACCGCGCGGGCCGCGACCGCGCCGGCGGGGTGCGAGGGGGTGGTGTTCACCCCGTGGCTGGCCGGCGAGCGAAGCCCGGTCGAGGACCGACAGGTCCGGGCGAGTTTCCTGAACGTCACGCTGCGCACCGACCAGGCGACGATGATCCGGGCCGTCATGGAGGGGGTGGCTCTCAACAGCCGCTGGCTCATGGATGCCTACGCGCGCTTCCTGCGCCGGCCCGTACCGTCCGTGCGGATCATCGGCGGCGGGGCGCAGTCGGACCTGTGGTGCCAGATGCACGCCCATACGCTCGGCGTCCCGTTGGAGCGCCCGGCGGATCCGCGGGACGCGCAGTTGCGCGGAGCCGCGCTGTGGGCACGGATCTGCCTGGGGGAGATGACGATCGAGCAGGCCGGCGCCCGGGTCGTCGTTGCCGACACCTTCCGACCGGAAGGGCCGGACGCGCGCGTGTACGCCGAGCAGTACGAGCGCTACCGCCGCCTGTACCCGGCGCTGCGCAAGATCCACCGCCGGCTGGCACCGCGGGGGTAGCCGGGCCGTCGTGCAGACACCGAAACGACGACGGGGGCCGAAGCCGCCACGACCGGCCCCCCGGCGACCGCCGGTCAGGGGCGCGGACCGGCGTCCTTCGCCCGGGCGCGCATGGCCCGCAGGACGCCGTCGCGGCCTTCGCCGACGAGTCGGCGAGCCGGCGCCGGCAGGTCTTGCGCCGGTCCGGCGAGGAACGCGTCCGTCGCCGCGACGGTCTCGTCGTCGGCGAGCAGGAACGGGTACATCAGCGCGGTGATGTCCTGGGCCATCTCCATCGTGCGCTGCGCCCACACGTGCGGCAGAGCGGCGAAGTAGCGCTCGCGGTACGGCTCGAGCAGGTCGACCTGGTCGGTCTGGACGAATCCGCTCATCGTCGCCGCGAGGACGGCGTTGGGTAGGTCGACGTGGTCGACGATGTCGGCCCACGCCGCGGCCTTCGCCGCGGCGTCCGGGCGCGCGGCCTGGGCCGAGGCCGCGTGTCGACGGCCGGTGGCGGTGTCGTCGCGGGCGATTTCCGCGGTGATCGCGTCCGCCCCGCGCACGCCGGTGGCGACGAGGCGGTGCAGCAGCGCCCAGCGCAGGTCGGTGTCGACGGCCAGGCCGGGCCAGGCGACGGTCCCGTCGAGCAGACCACCGACGAGGTCGAGGTCGACGTCGGTGGGGGCCGCGCCGACGAACGCCCGGGTGAGCGTCAGCTGCCGGTCGCTGCCGGCCTCCGCGGCGCGGGCGAGTTCGCGCATCGCCGTCGCGTAGCGCCCCAGGTAGGCCGCGCGGTTGGCCGGGGCGGCGTACTGGTCGATCGCCATGCGTGCCTGTCGCAGGATTCCCTGCACGACACCGATATCACCCTCCGCGTCGACGCCGGACAGGACGAGGTCGACGAAGTCGCCGGTCGACACCTCGGCATCGCGGGTCATGTCCCACGCGGCCCCCCAGATGAGGGCGCGGGCGAGGGGGTCGGTCAACGTGCCCAGGTGGGCGACCGCCGTCGTCCAGGACCGGTCGTCCAGGCGCACCTTGGCGAACGTGTAGTCACCGTCGTTGAGCAGCAACAGGTCCGGCTGCTGCTGACCGACCAGCGCGTCGACGCGGGTGCGTTCGCCGACGACGTCGACCTCGACCCGCGCACGCGACACGAGTGCGCCGTCGCGCAGGTCGTACAGGCCGATGCCGATCCGGTGCGAGCGCAGCGTCGGCGGCAGGCCGGCCGGCAAGGCCGGCGGCTCCTGGACGATCGTGAGGTCGGTCATCGCCTCGTCGGCGTCGACGGTGATCTGGGGGCGCAGGAGGTTGACGCCGCTGGTCTGCAGCCACTCATGCGTCCACGGGGCCAGGTCACGCCCGCTGGTCGCCTCGAGTTCGACGAGCAGGTCGGTCAGCCGGGTGTTGCCCCAGGCGTGCTTGGCGAAGTAGTTGCGGACGCCGGCCAAGAACTCCTCCTCCCCGACCCACGCGACGAGCTGGCGCAGCGCCGACGCGCCCTTGGCGTAGGTGATTCCGTCGAAGTTGACCCGGACGGCGTCCAGGTCAACCATGTCCGCGGCGATCGGGTGGGTCGAGGGAAGCTGGTCCTGACGGTAGGCCCAGGCCTTGCGCTGGTTGGAGAACGTCGTCCAGGCGTCGGTGTAGCGCGTGGCGTTGGCGTTGGCCCAGTGGGCGGCCCACTCGGCGAAGGACTCGTTCAGCCACAGGTCGTCCCACCAGGTCATGGTCACCAGGTCGCCGAACCACATGTGGGCGAGCTCGTGCAGGATCGTGTTCGCGCGCTGCTCGTAGGCGGCGTCGGTCACCCGCGAGCGGAAGACGAAGTCCTCCAGCAGGGTCACGCAACCGGCGTTCTCCATCGCGCCGGCGTTGAACTCCGGGACGAACAGCTGGTCGTACTTCGCGAACGGGTACGCGACCGCGAACTTCTCCTCGAAGTACGCGAACCCCTGCTTGGTGACCGTGAGGATCTCGTCGGCGTCCAGGAACGGCGCCAACGACGCGCGGCAGAACACCCCGAGCGGGTACGTGCCGTACGCCCCGGCGTACGCGTCGTCGACCCGGTGGTACGGGCCGGCGACGAGGGCGGTGATGTAGGTCGAGATACGGGGCGTCGGGGCGAAGGGCCACGTCGCCGTCCCGTCGCCGTGGTCGGTGGGCGCGGGCGTGTATCTTCACCAGGGGGCGCTGACGCTGGCGGACTGCGTGGTGTCGAACAACGCCGTCCAGCA
>CAYMNG010000040.1:12265-20978 GCA_964391765.1 uncultured Bifidobacteriaceae bacterium
GGTGACGGTGAGCGCGAACGTCGCCTTGATGTCCGGCTGCTCGAACACGGCGAACATGCGTCGGGAGTCGGCGGACTCGAACTGCGTGTACAGGTAGGTCTCGTCGTCGACCGGGTCGACGAACCGGTGCAGGCCCTCGCCGGTGTTCATGAACAGGCCGTCGGCGACGACGACCGCCACGTTGTGCTCGGCGAGGTCGGGCAGCGTGATGCGCGCGCCGTCGACGACCTTCTCGACGTCCAGCGCCCGACCGTTGAGCGTCACCGACCGGACGGAGTCGGCGATCAGATCCAGCCAGGTCGACGTTCCGGGGGTGGTGGCGTCGAAGGTCACCGTCGTCGTCGTGGCGAACGTTCGGCCCGAGCCGGTGAGGTCGAGGACGACGTCGTAGGACTGGGCGCGAACGAGGGCGGAGCGGGCTTCGGCCTCGGCGCGGGTGATGTTCACGGTCACTCGGGCATCCAACCATCGTCGAGCCGGTCGTCCACCCCCCGCCTCGCGGCGAGCAACCGGCGAGGACGCGCCTCAGACCGGCGTCGACCGCGCGTCCCACTCCGCGGCGAGCATCGCGTACACGTAGCCGTCCACCCAACCGAGTTCGGCGTGCCAGAAGTCCGCCACGCCGTGCATTTCCCGTCGCATCCCGGCCTTCTCGAGCGCGCGCACGGATTCGACGTTGCCGGCGGTGCACCCAGCGGTCACCCGCAGGCCCAGGGGTCCGAATGCGGCATCCAGCAGCCCCACGACCAGGTCGGACGCCACGCACTGCCGCCAGAACGCGGGGTCGACGATGTAGCCGATCACGGCCTCGGTACGTACCGGCATCCCCGGTTGCCCCGTTCCGTCGACCACGTCGAGGAACCCCACGGCGACGACCGTCCCGTCGCGCTCGGCGACGCAGGAGAAGTCGGTCTGACTGTGCGGCACGGCCAGCCACTCACGGCGGAGGATGTCGGCATCGACGCTGGTCCTGCGCATGAACCGGTTGACGTCGCGGTCGTTGCGGAACGCGAGCAGCGCCTCCACGTCCGTCGCGGTGGCTTCGCGGCGTCGAGCGGGCACCGTGGCCGGGTCGAGTGCTTCGCGTACGCCGCGGGTCGGCGACCGGAGCCGGCCTATCCTGTGCGACGTGGCCGAGCCCGTGGACCCTCGCCGGCGACGCTGGCTTCACGCCGAGGACCTCGTCGACGTCCTGGTCTATGTCGTGATCTTGAACCTCGCAGCACAGTACGTCCCGGTGGTCGTCTCCGAATCGTTCGCGATGTCACTGGTGACAGCGGTCATCCTCAAGGTCGTGCTCGAGGTCGTCGTCGCGGTGAAGTCGCGGATCAGGGCACGGCTGGCGGCGGCCCGGCGACCTGTCGGCCGCGTCGTGTTCGCCGGGCTGCTGTGGGTCGTCCTCGTCGGCAGCAAGTTCCTCGTCCTGCACCTCGAGGCCCTGGTGTTCGGTGAGTACGTCAGCCTGGGTGGCTTCTTCAGCGTGACGGCGCTGATCGTCGTCATGCTGGTCGGCCGCGGTCTCGTCCGGCGCCTGATCGGTTCCGGGCCCCAGGAGGTCGCGCGCCCGACGTGAGTCCGACCGGCGGCGCGGATCCGGGCCATCGTGCTCGCCGACGGCGGCGGTCGACCCGATGATGTCGTGCCGGACCCGTGATCAGGTCGACGGTCGCGCTGCGGCCGGCCCGGTTCGCGGTGTCCCGATGGTGCGGATCCGATCGATGCGCGCGAAGATCGCCACCAGGACGACGGCGACCGCGACCACGACCACGGTGTTGCGGATCGCGGTGGGGTAGCCGATCGTGCGGACGTCGAGGAACGGGTAGGGGTACCAGTCGACCAGCGCACCGCGAACGAACGTGTAGGTGATCCAGGCGACCGGCCACGCGAAGGCCCAGGCGGCCGTCCGTCGATCGATTCGGGGGCGTGGGCCGAACAGCAGCCATCCGAGCAGCGTCGCCCAGGGGGCGATGTAGTGCAGGCCGATCGTCGCGACGAGTTGCCAGCCGCTGGGGTGCACGTAGTGGATGAGGACCAGGTCGAAGACCAGGCCGGTGATGGTGATTCCGAGCAGAGCGTCGAGGCGGAGGACTCGCCACACTCGGCCGTCGCGCTGCGGGTCGACGACGAGGGTGGTCGCCACAATCAGCACGAGGATGTTGCTCTGGATGGTGAAGAAGCTGAGGGTCTGGACCATGCGGGTCGCGACGCCGACGGAGGCGACCGTCTCGCCGGTGTTCGGGTCGGGTCCGCCGGTCAGAACCAGCATCACCTGGATGACGAGCGCGATCACGACGTCGATGACGATGACCAGGTGCCAGATGCGCGAGGCCGTGACCGCCCATGGCGAGGTCGCCGCGAGCCGGGTGCTCGGGGCGGTCATGGCTGGGACCATAGTGGTTCGGGCGATGTCCAGCGGATCGCCCACGGCGGTTGCCCGACCGCCACGCCGACGTCTGATCCCTGGCGCGTGTCAGCTTCCGCGTTCGTCGTGCACGCCCCTCGGCGTTCGCGGAGTCCACGGACGGCGACCGGGTCGCTGAACTCGTTGGGCTTCACCGACTCCTCGGCTCACCGGCGAACCTGCGGGCAACGGCAGCGCCGAACGCCGGTGCCGGGAAGTCCGGTGGATCCACGAGGCGATACTGCAACGCTCGACTCAACTCCAACCGAGTCCGGTTTGCGTAGGGGCCCCGATGTCCCGGTGCCTTAACTATTGGGACACCCACCGAGGGCGATCCGGTGCGCCCGAAGGGTCAGCCGGACGGGTCGGCGAGGGTGGCGAAGATCTGGTCGACCTCGGCCGGGTCGAAGGCCTCGGGGTCGAAGCTGCCGCCGATCCACTCCAGCAACTCCGCGTGTCGCTCGTGCTTGGGGTCGGCGATCGCGTCGAGGAAGTCGCCGTAGCCCCACGGCCCACCGACATCCTCCGGCGGGCAGGCCCGGCGCCCGGCCAGGCAGACCGGTCTGGACCGGCCGGCGGCGGGCAGCACGTCCTCGACGACGACCTGGTGCTCCCAGCCGTCGCCGAAGTCGTACTCGAAGGTGAACTTGTCGCCCGGCCCGACCAGGTTCGCGAGCCGGACCGAGGCCGGGTCGACCGAGTCGTTCCGCCAGTTGTTGCCGCTGTCCCGATAGGTCGTGCGGCCGATCCGGAACGCGTAGAGGTGGTAGCCGGCCCAGCCCATCCCCGTCAGCAGCGCCTCGTGGACCTGGGCGAGGGTGTACTCCGACGGGACGAGCAGTCGTCGCCACACCGGCGGCTTGACGCCCTTCAGGGTGATCTTCAACTGATGGATGCTGCCCACGGCGACATCCTGACCTAGTGTCGCCGGCCGCGAACGACCGGAGGGCAGGTGCGCGCGAGCGCAGGCCATACGGTCGGCGAAGACCAGCTCGAAGATCGCGTGCCCGCGGCAGGCCACACGATCTCGCTGTCCGGCAGCGGGGGTCGATCCCGGCTCCCGTGATCCGTCGCTGGGACGTAGGCACGGATGCGTTCGGTTCGCCGTCGCGGTGGCGGGCGTCGAGGGGATCGCTCCCGAGGAATGCCGGTCGGCGTACGCCCACGCGGCAGGAAGCGCACGACGGTCGATGACGTCGTTATCGGGATATTCTGATAGGCAGTTGCTACCTGAATATCCAGATAGACACTCACTATCAGGATATTCCGGTAGTACGGTGTGTCCGTGGCGCTCAACGGGACTGTCTCCAGCCCCCAGGCATTGGGCCGCCTGTTGCAGCAGGCACGCCTTGCGCAGGGTCTATCCCAGCAGCAGGTTGCCGCCCGGCTGGGCATCAGCCAGGCGTACGTGTCCGAACTCGAGAGCGGCAAGACGTCCCTCGCCCTCACGCGCATCTTCGACATCATGCGGCTGACGGGCATGACGCTTCAGGCCGAGATCCCCGAGGGTCCGGCCGATGCCCAGGCTTGAGGTCCGTCTGTACGAGACCCACGTCGGGGATCTCGTCGGGGACTCGTGGCGCGATTTCGACGTCGTCGCGACGAGCGCAGGGATCGACCGATTCGGGGTAGGCAGCACCGTCCTGTCGGAGTCCGTGCCGCTGGTGCCGCACCAGCCCCGGGGCAAGGCTGCGCGCCGGCGTGTGTTCTTCGACGAGCTGTTGCCCGAGGGTGCCGCGCGTCAGCGCCTGGCCGATCGAGCCCGGGTCTCGCCCACGGACACCCTCGGTCTGCTGGCGGCTTATGGGCGAGACGTCGCCGGCGCGGTGCAGGTGATCGACCCGTCCGCCGCCGACGCTGCCGACCCACCCCGCGTGCGGGCCCTGACGTCGGCCGACGTCGTCGACCTCCTCGACGACGTGGCGGCCTTCCCGCTGGGAAACGCACCGATGTCGGGCAAGGCGTCCCTGGCGGGAGTCCAGGAGAAGGTCCTGCTCGCGCGGGTGGGTGATCGCTGGGGTCAGTGCCTGTACGGCTATGCGTCGACCCACATCCTCAAGCCCGTGTCGCGGTCTCACCCCGACATGATCTACAACGAGGAGTACGCCTCGCGCCTAGCTCGGGCATTGGGACTGGCCCCGTATGCCACGTGGATCGAGACCTTCGAATCCACCGACGCCCTCGTCATCGAACGGTACGACCGTGACGACGAGGTCCCCGGTCGCCGGATCCACCAGGAGGACTTCAACCAGGTCCTCGGCGCCTCCGGCGCCGAGAAGTACCAGGAGCACAGCGGCAAGGTCAGCCTCGCGCGTATCGCGTCGGTCGTCGCGAGTGCAGACGGCCTCGATGGGCTGGGGCAACTCCTCACACTCGTCACCCTGGCGGTTGCTGTGGGCAACCCCGACCTGCACGCCAAGAACATCTCCCTGCTGCACCCGCCGAACGGGACTGCGCGGTTGGCGCCGGCGTACGACGTTGTGCCATTGACCCACTACCCGGGCATCGACGGCCGCATGGCCATGTCCGTCAACGACGTCTACGAGCACTCACGGATCACCCGGACCGATCTCATCGCCGAAGCGGGACGCTGGGGCTTGCCGCCAGCGCGGGCCGAGCAGGTCATCGACAATGCGGTGGCGGTCATCCGGGAGACCGTGCAACAGCAGAGCCCCCACCCGCGGGCCGTTCCGGAACTACCGGACCTCGTCGAGGCATTCGCGGCGCGACTGGGTACGACCCAGTAGTTGGAGGCATCCCAGTCCGTGAGTGCCCGCGACATCGGGGGCGTTCTGGCCGGGCGCGCGGCCTACGACGATCTCGGCGCGCGAGCAGGCTGTCGTGCGCGCCGAGTGGGACGAACGGATGACCGCCTTGCGTACCGGCCTGAACTTCGCGGACGAGTTCTCCGCCGCGGGCGACGTGTGGTCGGAGGCCGATGCCGACGGCCGCGCGGTCGAGCGCGACGGCGAGCAGCACGTCGCCCGCGGCGCCACACCGCGTCGTCGCCGCAGCGTGCGCTGACTGCGACTGCGGTGGTGTCCCCCGATCCTGTCCTGCCCCTGATTGCCGGACCGAACGGCGCGGGCAAGTCCACGCTGGCCACCCGCGTGATCGTCCCGGTGACCCACCTTCCGTTCGTCAACACCGAAGTCATCGCCGCGCACCGGTGGCCGGAGGCCCAGGCCGAGCACGCGTACGAGGCGGCTCAGATCGCTGCGGCCCAGCGTGACGACCTCATCGGTGCGCGGGCGTCGTTCATCACGGAGACCGTCTTCAGTCACCCCAGCAAGATCGGCCTGAACCGAGACGCTCTCGATGCGGGCTATCTGGTGACCCTGCACGTCGTCCTGGTACCCGAGGACCTCAGCGTCGCACGGGTGGGGGACCGGGCCCGTCGCGGCGGGCACCCGGTGCCCGAGGGCAAGATCCGCGAGCGATACCAACGGCTATGGGCGCTGGCCGCTGCGGCCCGGACTCTCGCCAAGCGCACCCAGGTCTACGACAACGCAGTGCATCCACGCCGCTTCGCCGGGTCGCCAGCTACGAACGCGGTCACCTCGTGGGTCAAGCGGACTGGCCCGCCTGGACGCCGTCCGCGTTCACGGCATGACGCATCCACCTCACCACCACCACCCACTCGAGGCGATCGACGCGGATGCCTTCGCCGCAGCACCGAAGCGACTGCCCTCGAAGGGCTCTCGAGCGCCTCTTCGGCTCTGACGAGATCGATGCCGCTTTCGGTTGACGGGTCGGGTAGTCACCTGCGGAGGCCGGGCGAGAGCTGCGTCGGCGTACGCCGACCCGGCGCCTCTTGTCGGCGTACGCCGACAGCAGGTAAGGTGTCGGCGAACGCTGACATCGGAGGGGCAATGCGGATCACGACGGTCGATGACGTCGCGGGCGCGGTTCGCCTCGCTCGCAAGGAGCGAGGCTGGACGCAAGCGCAACTCGCGGTCCGGGCCCATGTCAGCCGAGACCTCGTGAACCGGCTGGAGAGAGGATCGGGCCGGGTCGAGGTGGCAAAGGTCCTGGACGTCCTGGCCGCGCTCGGCCTGGCCACCGTGATCGAGCCGCGGCGCAGCCCGGTGGACCTGGCCGCCGTCGTGCGCGCCCATAAGGCGACAGCATGACCGGCTCAGCGCCCCGGCTCGACGTGTGGCTGGGAGACCGACACGCGGGCCGGCTCACATCGCAGGGCGGGCGCGACCTCCAGTTCGACTACGAGGCCGCGTATCGCGACTCGAACGACGCGACCCCGCTGTCGATGTCGTTGCCGCTCACCCGAGATCAGCAGGCGCCCGCCGCTGTCACCGGCTATTTCGAGGCCTTGCTGCCTGAACAGGGACCAGCCCGCGAACGGCTGGAGCTCGAGTCGGGCGTGTCTCGATCGAACGTCTTCGGGCTGTTGGCCTACGTGGGTCGTGACCTTCCGGGCGCGGTGTGCCTCGTCCCCGAAGGGGAGGGATTGCCGACTGGCGGTGGCGTCGCCCCCCTCACCGACGTCGAACTGGCCGAACGCCTCGCCGATCTGCGTCGCTCGGCCGCATCGGGTGGCGTGCCGTTGAGCGAGCACGGACAGTGGTCACTGGCCGGGGCGCAAGCGAAGCTCGCCCTCGCGTACGACGACGGGAAATGGGGTGTGCCGTCCGGGTCCGTCCCGACGACCCACATCGTCAAGCCGGCCATCCCGGGATTCGAGCAGTTCGACGCGTACGAGGTGACGTGTCTTCGGGCCGCGCGGCAGCTCGGCCTGAGCACTGCTCAGGCGTGGCTCCAGCCGCTGGTCGATGGGACGCACGCCGCGGTGGTCGTGCGCTACGACCGCGTGCCCGCACCTGATGGATCGATCATGCGCGTGCACCAGGAGGACCTCTGCCAGGCGCTCGGCTACCCGGCGTGGCAGAAGTACGAACGCGATGGTGGGCCCGGCGTGCGACAGATCGGTGCCCTCATTGAGCGACTGCCCGTCCACCTGCGCGAGGACTCGGCTTTGCGACTGTTCGACGCGCTGGCGTTCAACCACGCGATCGCGGGCACAGACGGTCATGCCCGCAACTTCTCGTTGCTGTTGTCCGGGCCTGACGCCGTGCTGGCGCCGCTGTATGACCTGAACAGCGCCCTGCCGTACACGCGTCCGTGGGGCAAGCGCTTCGACTCGGTACGCAAGCTGCACTCGTCGTTCGTCCTGGGCTCGACGGACGCGTTCACACGGGTGGGCGTCGATGACTGGCAGGCGGTTGGCAGCTACCTCGGGCTCGACGGCGACGCGGCCCTCGACCGGGTGAGGTCGATCGTCGTCCGCGTACCCGAGGCGATCGAAGCAGCCTCGAACGCTGTGGCCTTGGAGGCCGGATTGTCGATCGACTTCGACTGGCCTGCCGCCCTCAGCGGCCTTCGCGCAGCGGGTGCCTTCGCGTGAGTTTGCCCTGACGGCGAACCAGTCTCGGGGTGCCGAGGTTGTCGGTGCGGGTGGTGACCTCGCGCCAATGCGTGCCGGCCGGGACGGTGAAGCGGTGGCAGTCGGCCTCGGCCTCGGTTGGCACGTCCTCGCCATACTCGGCGACGGGCTGCCCTCGCTCCCAGTCGTGGGTGTCGCTGATCCACTTCCAGAACGGCATCGGGAACGCGCAGGTCGTGAAGTCGGCCGGGTCGACCGGGCCGCGCACGGCGTTGGCGGCGTCCCACAGCCGCCGCTCGAGCTCCCCGAGCGTCACGCTCACGTGTCGTCCGCCGCCCAGGTCACGATCTCAGGTCGCCCGTCTCGTCTCTCGGAACTCACGGTATCGACGGGCGGCGACAGTGATCGGCCGTGTTCGATCGTTGTCGGCTGCGCCAATCGCGCTGGCAGCCACGGATAGGGGTCTCGAATCGGCTTCCGCGCCGTCCTACGCGCGTCTTGGATGACTTCGAGGGCTGGTCCTGGGACGTAGTAGCGGCCCTTGGTCGCTCCGACCGGCCGGAGCAGTTCGAGATCGACCAGGTGCTTGAGGTCACGGCTACCGGTGCGTTCCTCGACCTCGGCGCGCTTGAGATAGGTGGCGCGCCGGACTCGGTAGCCGAGCGCCGCCTCGTACAGCGCGAGGCCGGTCCGGTCGGGCAGACCATGGTCGGCCGACAGCGTGTCGATCGCTGTCCACATGGCCACCGCCTGGTCGATCCGGTGTTGCAGGGTCTGCGCCTGCATGTGGTGGGCGCGAAGGTTGAACGAGACCCAGAGGGCCGTGTCGCGGTCCGGGTGCCACGCGCCGGCGCCCGTGTGCGCCAGGACGCGGTAGTAGTCGGCGGTGTTCGCACCCAGCCACTCCTCGA
>CAYMNG010000041.1:0-6481 GCA_964391765.1 uncultured Bifidobacteriaceae bacterium
GATGGGTTGTTGTCGGAGGAGGAGCGGGCGATCCGGGGGGTGGTTCGGGACTTCGTGGATTCGCGGGTGCGGCCGTTCGGGGGGGAGGGGTTCGAGTGGGGGGTGGTTCCGGCGCGGGAGTTGGCGCGGGAGTTGGGGGCGTTGGGGGTGTTGGGGATGCACCTGCAGGGGTATGGGTGTCAGGGGACGTCGGCGGTGGCGTACGGGTTGGCGTGTGTGGAGTTGGAGGCGGGGGATTCGGGGGTCCGGTCGTTGGTCAGTGTGCAGGGGTCGTTGGCGATGTTCGCGATTCGGGAGTTCGGGTCGGCGGAGCAGCGGGAGCGGTGGTTGCCGGCGATGGCGGCGGGGGAGGCGATCGGCTGCTTCGGGTTGACGGAGGCCGATTTCGGGTCGAATCCGGCGGGGATGCGGACCTCGGCGCGTCGGGTCGGGGGGGATTGGGTGCTGGACGGGTCGAAGATGTGGATCACGAACGGCAACGTCGCGGATGTGGCGGTGGTGTGGGCGCGGACGGATGGGGGGGTGCGGGGGTTCGTGGTGCCGACGGACACTCCGGGGTTCTCGGCGGTGGAGATTCATCGGAAGTTGTCGTTGCGGGCGTCGGTGACCAGTGAGTTGGTGTTGGAGGGGGTGCGGTTGCCGGACTCGGCGGTGTTGCCGGGGGTGTCCTCGTTGCGGGGGCCGTTGTCGTGTCTGAACGAGGCGCGGTTCGGGATCGCGTTCGGGGCGTTGGGTGCGGCGCGGGACTGTTTGGAGACGGCGATCGCGTACAGCGTGGATCGGGAGCAGTTCGATCGGCCGATCGCGGGGTTCCAGTTGACGCAGCGGAAGTTGGCGGACATGGCGGTGGAGTTGGGTAAGGGGATGTTGTTGGCGTTGCATCTGGGTCGGTTGAAGGATGCGGGGGTGATCCGGCCGGAGCAGGTCAGTGTGGGGAAGTTGAACAACGCGCGGGAGGCGTTGGCGATCGCGCGGGAGTGTCGGTCGATCCTGGGGGCGAACGGGGTGACGTTGGAGTATCCGGTGATCCGGCATATGGCTAATCTGGAGTCGGTGTTCACCTACGAGGGGACCAACGAGATGCACACCCTGGTCATCGGCCAGGCCCTCACCGGAATCCCGGCCTACCGCGGGTAGCCCGCAGGGCCGAACCGACCCCGGATCTACCCGAACACCTTCGGGCCCGGATCGCGGACGAGTTGCATCGTCGTGCAGTGGATGCTGCCGCCGTACTTGATGACCTCGTCGTACTCGACCTCGATCACCTCGACGCCGGCCGCCTCGACGAGGGCCCGGGTCTTCGGCGCGCCCGCGCACATCACGACCTTGCGCGGCTCGATCGTCTGCAGGTTGCACGGGGCGATGCGCTCCTGCTCCTCGCGGTCGGCCTCGATCAGCGTGTAGCCGATCGACTTCAGGTACCGGACGGTCTCGTAGTCGCACCAGGCCGGGTAGATCAGCGCGAGATCGCGGTCCAGCGGCGCGATCCACATGTCGGGGTGGATCCAGCCGATCAGCTCGGGCTGGAACGTGTGCAGCGTGCCGGGGCTGTGCGCCACCCAGATGGTGTAGCCGGAGCGCTCGAGGATCGGGCGGACCTGCTCGAGTCCGTCGCGATTGCAGTCGGGGGACAGCATCGCGATGATGAAGTCGTCGGCCATGCGGCGGAACGCGCCGACCTCGCAGACCCCCTTGCCGTGCACGGTGTACAGGATCGGGCAGTTGATCGACTGCAGGTACTGCGAGATGTACCGGTTGCGGCCACGCCAGTACGGCGTCGCCTCGCGGGCCAGCAGCGCGCCGCCGTTGATGACGAACCCGGCCGCGGCCGAGACCGCGCGCTTCAACGGGCCGTACGCCGACCGCGGGGACTCGGGGTAGGTGAACACCCGGACGTCGATGCCCAGGTCCCGGTAGGCCTGCATGAGTCCGGCGTGCTGCTCACGCATCTTGTTCAGTTCCGGCAACTGCCCACCGTAGGCGAAGAACGCCGGGTCCTGGTCGTACATCGCCAGGGTCTCGACCTCGGTGGGCGGGCTCATCGCGACCTCGCGAAGTCGCCCGATGCCCTGCGCCCCCCACTTCTGCCCCCAGATCGCCTCGACCTCGTCGAGGAAGTCGACCTCGGCGTGGTACTCCGCGTACTGCGGCGGCGAGCCCGGCCGGTAACCGGGGTAGACGGACAGGTCGACATCGGCCATCGGGCACTCCCACTCGTCCGGCGTTGCGACCTGTCGTATGTCAGACAAAATCGCGAATTCTGCGGACCATAGCCCACCCCCGGGGTCGGCACAACCGTCCCGTGGCCGACCGCGTGCCGAAGTCCTCCCTACCATCGGCCCGTGAGTCACCGCGTCCACCGGGCCTGGTGGGTCGCGCTCGTCACGTTCCTCGTCCTGCTCGCCTCGGCGGCGTTCCGCTCGTCGTTCGGCGTGATGGTCGTTCCCCTGCAGGCGGAGTTCGGCTGGAGCGCGACCGTCGTCAGCCTCGCCGTGTCGGTCAACCTGGTCCTGTACGGACTCACCGCGCCGTTCGCGGCCGCCTTGATGGAGCGGTTCGGCATCCGCGCGATCATGGCGGGCGCGTTGGGGCTGTTCGCGTTGGGAACGGGCCTGACGGTGGTCATGACGGCCGCCTGGCAGTTGACGCTGCTGTGGGGGGTCCTGACCGGGATCGGGGTCGGCGCGACCGCGCTGGTCACCGGCGCGCTCGTCGCCAACCGGTGGTTCGCCGTCCACCGGGGTCTGGTGATGGGTGTGTTCGGCGCCGCGTTCGCGACCGGCCAGCTGCTCTTCCTCCCGATCCTGGCCCGCCTCATCGACGATCGTGGGTGGCGGGCGGCCTCGCTGGCGATCGCCGCGATGTGCGTCGTGCTGGTCCCGATCGTCCTGCTCGTCGTCCGGGACCGCCCGGCGGACGTCGGCCGCGCGCCGTACGGAGCAGCACGTGCGTCCGCCGACGACCCGGTCACGGCCGCCGAACCCGCCCCGGCGACGCCGACCCGGTCGGGGTGGCAGGCGGCGGGCAGCGCCCTGACCGTCCTGCGGACCGCCGCCGGGACCCGGGTGTTCTGGCTGCTGGCCGGGACGTTCTTCGTGTGCGGATGGACGACGAACGGCATCGTCTCGACGCACTTCGTGCCGACGATGCACGACCACGGCATGGGCGCGACCACGGCGGCGGGGCTGTTGGCCGTCGTCGGCGTCTTCGACATCGTCGGTACCCTGGGCTCGGGGTGGCTGACGGACCGGTTCGATCCGCGCGTGCTGCTCGCGGTCTACTACGCGCTGCGCGGGGTCGCACTCATCGCGCTCCCGGTACTCCTCGGCCCGTCGGTCAGCGCGTCCACGATCGTCGTCATGGTGCTGTTCGGTCTCGACTGGGTCGCCACGGTGCCCCCCACCGTCACGTTGTGTCGCATGGCCTTCGGCGTCGAGGTCGGCGCGATCGTGTTCGGCTGGGTCTTCGCCGCCCACATGATCGGCGCGGCGGTGTCGGCGACGGTCTCCGGCGCGATCCGGGCGATGGCGGGGGACTACCTCGCCGCGTGGCTGCTCGCCGGCACGCTCGCCCTGCTCGCAGCGCTCGCCTGCCTGGCGATCCCCCGCCCGGACGGGCTGCGCGCGAGCACCGCCACCGCTCCCGTCTGACCCCCCCGCCCCCGCCCCCGCCCCCCCGTTTGTCCCGCTTCCTGGGACGTCCCGCCCTCCCGTTTGTCCCGCTTCCTGGGACGTCGTGCACGAAGCGTCCGATTTGTCGCCACGTTCGTGCACTACGTCCCCGTTCAGCGGGCCGGCCGCGGCGATCTGAGCGGGCCGGCCGCGGCGATCTGAGCGGGCCGGCCGCGACGATCTGAGCGGGCCGGCCGCGGCGATCCGGCGTACGCCACATCCAACCTGGCGTGTCGTATAGTGAATCGACGTCACGCATCGCGAAACACTGGAGGAACGGTCCCATGCGCCACCTGTCCGGCCGTCGACTGGCCCTGATCGCTGTTGCCCCGGTGGTCCTGCTCGCCGCGTGCGGCAAGAGCACACCCGCCGACCAGCCCAGCGCGACCACCGAACCGGCCACCTCGGTCGCGACGGCTCAGGCGTCCGCACCGGCGTCGGCCGGCGCCCAGCAGCCGGACGTCAACGGTGACGGGAAGGTCGTCATCGGCGTCATGAGCCCGGGCGACACGAACGACAAGGGCTACTACCAGGGCTTCGTCGATCAGGCCCGGTCGTTCGCCGACGAGCGGGGCTGGACGACGATCGTCATCGATCGCATCAACCCGGCGAACGGTGTCACGCAGGCCGTCAACCTGTGCCGCCAGCACGCGGACCTGATCGCGATCGGGGCGAGCGAGCTCAAGGACTCCCTCGCGGCCACCACGGATCCGGCCTGTGCGGGCGTGAATTGGTACATCAGCACGACCACGCCGGTGGACCAGACGCCGTACTTCACGCAGTCGAACGACTACCCGGACGAGCAGGCGGTCGCCGCGGGCTATGCCGCCGGACTGCTGTTGAAGGAGAAGGGCGGCACGGCCGCCGGGTACATCTCCGGACCGGAGCTGCCGTTCTCGACGATCGCGGCGAAGGGCTTCTTGGCCGGGCTGCGCCAGGTCGTGCCGGACGCGACGCTCGCCGAGACGTTCACCGGCGACTTCGACGACTCGGCCAAGGCCAAGGAGGCCGCCCAGGCGCAGATCGCCAACGGTGTCCAGGTCATCTGGCCGTACCTCGGCGGCGCGACCGACGCCGTCGCGAAGCTGGCGAACGAGAACGGCGTCGCGACGCTGACCCCCGGCGGGAACCGCTGCGGCGACCCGTCGGTGCACTACGACATCTCGGTGATCTACAGCCCCGGCGACTACTTCGCCGCGGCGCTGGCCGAGTTCGAGAAGAACCAGCTGGAGATGGGCGGCACGCGATCCTGGCGGATCGGCGTCGACCCAGTGCCCACGGTGATCATGTGCGACCCGAACACGGCGATGCAGCCGCAGGTCGACCAGGTCATGGCGGACATCGCGTCCGGCAAGATCGACGTCGCCTCGGCGATCGCCGCGGTGAGCTGACGCACGGCGGAAGGCGCAGGCCTGCGGGCCACCGACCGGACCGGGTGATCGGTCCCTCATCGCCGGCCGACCGATAGCGTCACCGTCATGGACCAGGTCTCCGGTGGGCAGCACGTCGTCGATGCGGCGGTCGCGGCGGGTGTGCGTACCTGCTTCTCGCTGTCCGGTGCGCACATCTTCCCGATCTACGACGCGGCGGTCGGGGGGAAGGACCGCGTGGCCACCGCGCTGGCGGCCGGTGACCGGCTCGCGGTCGAGCGCGGTGGACCGCTGCGGCTGGTCGACACCCGCCACGAGCAGACGGCGGTATTCGCCGCCGAGGCGACCGGTCGGCTGACGCGCACACCCGGGTTCGCGGCGGTGACCGCCGGCCCGGGCGTGACGAACGCGGTGAGCGGCATCGCGACGGCCGCGTTCAACGCCACCCCGCTGGTCGTCGTCGGCGGTCGCTCACCGGACTCGCGGTGGGGTCAGGGCGCACTGCAGGAACTGGACCAGCCGCCGATCCTGGCCCCGATCACCAAGGCTGCGTGGACCACGCACGCGATCGACGAGGTCCGATCCGACGCCGACCGGGCCTTCGCGCTGGCCGGGTCCGCCCGGACCGGTCCGGTGTTCTGGGACCTGCCGATCGACGTCATCTTCGCCACGTCGCCGCAGGCCCCGCGGACGGCCGGCCAGACGCGGCCGGCGCCGGCCGCGTCCGACGAGTCGGTCGACGCCGCGCGATCGGCCCTCGCCGCCGCCCGTCGGCCGGTGCTCGTCCTGGGAAGCGGTGTGTGGCAGTCCGATGCGGTCGACGCGGCGCGAGCGCTCGTGGCGACCCGTGACCTGCCGGTCGTTGCCAACGGCATGGCGCGCGGGGTCCTCGGTCCGGGCGATCGGCACCTGGTGACGCGAGCGCGCTCGACGGCCTTCGGCCAGGCGGACCTGGTCGTCGTCGTCGGGACGCCGCTGGACTTCCGGCTCGGGTTCGGAGCGTTCGGCGACCCGCCGGTGCCGGTCGTGCACATCGTCGAGTCCGACGTCGACGCGAGTTCGGCGCCCCAGGTCGCGCACCGCGTCGTCGGATCGCTCGCCGGGACGCTCACGGCGCTGGTCGACGGTCCGCCCGTGGACGCGCAGTGGACCGTGGGCCTGCGCGCCGCCGCGCTGGCCGCGATCGCGGCCGACGAGCCGCTGCTGACCGCGGCGAGCGACCCGATCCACCCCGCGCGCATATACGGGGAACTGCGGTCACGCCTGACCGCGGACTCGGTCGTCATCGGCGACGGCGGGGACTTCGTGTCGTTCGCGGGCCGGTTCGTCGAGCCGGCCGAGCCGGGGCGGTGGCTGGACCCGGGCCCGTACGGCTGCCTGGGCACCGGCCCGGGGTTCGCGCTCGCGGCGGGACTGGCCCATCCGGGGGCGCCGGTGTTC
>CAYMNG010000041.1:6491-19231 GCA_964391765.1 uncultured Bifidobacteriaceae bacterium
CTGTTCCTGACGCCGGTGTTCGTGCTGATGGGGGACGGCGCCGCCGGGTTCGCGCTCGGTGACCTGGACACCCTCGCCCGCCACCGGATCCCCGCGGTGATCATCGTCGGCAACAACGCCGGCTGGGGCCTGGAGAAGCAGCCGATGCAGATGCTGTACGGGTACGACGTCATCACCGATCTCGAGCCGACCCGGTACGACGAGGCGGCGATCGCGCTGGGGTGCGGCGGCGAGACGGTGACGGACCCGGCCCAGGTCGGACCGGCGATCGACCGGGCCCAGGCGGCCGGGATCCCCTACGTCGTGAACGTCATGACCGACCCGCGGGCGGCCTACCCGCGGTCGACCCTGGGGATCTAGGCCGCGGCGACGGATCAGCCGAACAGCCGGCCCAGGAAGGACTTCTTGCGCGCGGCCTCCTTCTCGGCGGCGGTGCAACTGCACCGTTGCGCCTTGGGCACGCCGCGCATGACCTGGTTGACGTGCTGCCCGCAGCCGGACCACGTGGTCTTCTTGCACAGTCGGCACGTGGTCTGATGGCACATTCGCGGGCTCCGATCGGTCGACGATCGTCGAACTATACCCCAGGGGGTATTGAAGCTCGTTGCGGACCCGGCTACCGGTCGGCGGCGAGGAGGTTGTCCAGCGTGTAGGTCGCGGTCTCGGCGAGCGCCGGGCCGTTCTGCGGGAACGTCAGGGTCATGCGGGAGAACGCGGTGACGTTCGGGCCGGACGCGACGCGCCCGAGGCGGATGCGGACCGGATAGGTCTGGACGATGCCGTCCGCGCAGGTCTTCGGCAGGCACGTGTTCCACGTCAGCGTGCCCGTGCCCGTCGCGGCGTTCATGCCCCAGTGCGACCACGTGATCTTGTTCACCATGACCCCGGCGTCGGCGCAGGTGATGACGATCTCCTTGGGCTTGACGACCTTCTTGCCGACGCAGTTGATGACGACGGTGTCGGCCGCGTCGACCGCGTGGGCAGGGGCGGCGAGCGCGACGCCTGCGGCGGCGAGCGCGACGGCGGAGGCGGCGACGGTGACACGGCGCAGGGGCATCGGGATCCTCTCGATGGGCGGTGCGTGCAGGGTACCCGGAGACCGCGGTCGTCGTGCGCGGGCTCGGGCGACCGCCTACCCTGCCCGTTGTGAGAGTCGCCGACGTGGGAGCCGTCATCCGTGCGTACCGGAAGGCGGCCGGCCTGAGCCAGCAGGAACTCGCCGACTTCGTCGGGATCTCCCGCGCGACGCTGAGCTACCTGGAGAGCGACCGTGACATCGAAGTCGGCGCGGCGAAGCTCCTGTCCCTGCTGGACCTGCTCGGGATCCCGATCGCGCTGCCGGCCGGCGTCGACCGGAAGCACGACGAGCACACGGTCGACCATGCGCTACGCGGTATCGGTACGAAGGCGAAGGCGAAGACGACCCGCCGGGCGTTGGACGAGGCGCTGGCCACGGGGCGCGTTCCGGCCGGCGGGGACGGACCGGTTCGCGTCGCGCTGGATCGCCTCGGGCCGACCGAGTGCACGGCGCTCGTGCGATGCGTCGTCGCCAGCAGCGGCCAACCGGCGAAGGCGGTCTGGCGGAATCTGCGCACTGTGGCGACCGCCGTCGACGCCGGTGGCTGGGCGCGACCGACGTCTCCTGACTGAACCAGTCGACAACTTCGTGGCGCAGTGTCGACTGTATTTGACATTCCTGCGGATGGAGGCGTAACCTGCGGGCATGAAGACGGTCACCAACCTCGTGCACAGGATCGAGCGGCTGCTCGACCTGCTGCCGGAGCCGTTGATGATCCGGGCGATCGAGGACGCCTCCGACGCCCCGCGGCACGCTGTCGGCCGCTGACCTCCTCCACCTGCGAACGTGCGCCGACCCGGTGGGTCCGCGCACGTTCGGTCCGGCGGAATCCGGCGATGTCTGGACATTGACCTGTCCGGATCTCTGCGGCACCACTTGCATCGTGAGTCCGTTTCGTCACACTCGTAGCAGGCATCCACGCCGACGCACGGGGGCAGCCGACGCTGAACGGAGAATCATGAGCACGTACGCGATGCCGGAGGCGACCGCCAGCATGGTCGACCTCGCGCCGGAGATCTTCCGGCAGCGACTGGTCGTCGAAGGCCTGGTCACCGCACCGATCCAGGCCGCCCAGATCGAGGACTACCTGTCCCGACTGTCGGGTGAGTTGGAGATGGTGACGCTGCTGCCCCCGGTGACCCACCAGTCCGACCGCTACGGCTGGGCCGGGTGGATCCATTGGGAGACATCGGGTGCGCACTTCTACGCGTGGGACGTCCCCCGCCTGTTCTTCAGCGTCGACATCTACACCTGCAAGTCCTTCAGCGCCGAGCACGCGGTCGCGTTCACCAGCGACTACTTCGGCGCGACGCGTGTGGCGTACCGGGAGTTCTGAGGTCCCGACCGACGCTCCCGTCACCGGCGTTACTTACACGCTGGTGATTCGGACATCGGTCAAGATGACCGAACACCTGTTGGCGCACTTGGGATTTCCTCGATCGGCGCGGACTCCTATGGTCCGAGTCGAGCCGTCGGAGCCGGCCCATCCACTCGAGGAGGATGTGACATGAGCGAGGTGCTTCGCCTGCATTTCGACGTTCGCGGGCCGATGCTGGAGGCCGCCCGCGACTGCGAGCAGGACGTGTTCCTCCAGGCGTTCGGGAACACGCGCGAACAGTTGGAACAGGAGTACGGACCATACAATGACCAGTCAGTCTTCATGGCCGTCTCCGATTCCGACGGCTACGTCGTCGGCAGTTGCCGGCTCATCACCCCCGGCCCGGCGGGCATCAAGACCCTGAACGACGTCTCGCGGGAACCATGGGCGGTCGACGGGAAGCGGGCCGGCGCGCTGGTCGATATCGACCCCGACGACACCTGGGACATCGCCACCCTCGGGGTGCGCCCGGGCTTCCGCGGCAGCGCGATGATGGTCGCGATCGCGCTCTACCACGGCCTGGTCGTCTCGACGACGCGCGCGAACCAGGTCGGGTCGGTCACCGCGATCCTCGACGACGGGGTCCGCCGACTGCTGACGGCGGCGGACTGGATCATGCCGACGCTGCCGGGAACCGCGACCGGGGAGTACCTGGGTTCACCGGCGAGCACCCCGGTCTACGGGCACCCGACGACGATGGTCGACCTGCAGCGCCGACGGAACCCGGACGCGTACCGCCTCATGACGCTGGGGATCGGCTTGGACGGTGTCGTCGTGCCCGACGAGGCTGCGTTCGCCCTGCGCCCGGACCGCGTCGGCGCACCCGATCCGGCGGCCGCGCCGATCCTGACCCCCGTGGTCGCAGCCTGACCCGTTCGCGCAGGACCGAGTCGCGCAGGACCGAGTCGCGCAGGACCCGCTCGCGCAGGACCCGCTCGCTCAGGACCGGGTCATCGACGCCCGGACGAGCGACGTGACGGCGGCCACGGTGTCCTCGCCGACGGCGTCGAGTTCCAGCGGAAGGCGCAGGCGACGGCGGACGACGTCGTCCACGGTCCGCGCTCCGTCGTGCACGACCGCCTGCACGACGTCGGCACGACGAAATCCCGGTGCGCCGACGAGCGGCTGACCCAGTGCCGGGTCGGCGGCGATCAGGTCAGCGGTCTCGGCGATCCGCGCGTCGCTGAGCGGGATCTGATCCGTCGTGCATGGTGCGGCAGGTGTTCCCAGGTCCTCGACGACCGTGTCGACCAGGTCGCGTGCCATGATCCGATACGTCGTCCACTTGCCGCCGGCGATCGCGAGCACGCCGTGCGCGACGCTCGTGATCCGGTGCTCGCGTGAGACCCGCGCGGTCCCCCCGCGCACCGACCCGTCGCGGGCCAGTGGCCGGACGCCGGCGAACGCGTACGTCACGTCGGCGGCGCGAACGTCGGATCGGACGACATCGCGCAGCCGGTCGAGGAGGTACTCGACGTCACCCGGGTCGACGGCCACGGACTCCGGCGGCCCGTCGAACGGGGTGTCCGTCGTGCCGACGAGCCAGTGGGTCGGTGCCGGAAGGACGAACAGCACGCTGGTGCCGGTCGGCGAGATGAGGGCGACCTGTCCGTCGATCGCCCGTCGCGGCAGCCGAAGGTGCACGCCCTTGGACCGTACGACGGCCTCGGCCCCGGGTCCGTCGGCGTCGTCGACGAACAGCCGGCTCACCTCCGGTGCCCACGGCCCGACGCACAGGGCCACGCACCGTGCGCCGACGTCGATCGTCGACCCGCTGTGGGTGTCGTGCAGCGTGAGGTGTCGGACGCCGTCGCGGTCGACGCCGCCGGACGCGACGACCGGCGCGTGCGACACGACCAGCGCGCCGAGCCCGGCGGCCGTCCGCGCGAGCGCGACGCCGAGCCGGGCGTCGTCCATCTGGGCGTCGTAGTAGCGCAACGCCCCGACGAGGGGTCCGTCGCCGAGGTCTGGGAACTGCGTGCGGGCCTCGGCGGCCGACACGACCTCGTGCGGTGGCAGCAGCCGGGACCGCGCGAGCCCGTCGTACGCACGCAACCCCGCACCGAGGTACAGCCGGTCCCACTCCCGTCGCAGCGGCAGCAGGAACGGCAACGGCCGGACCAGGCTCGGTGCCAGCCGCGTCAACAGCAGGTCACGCTCGTGCAGCGCCTCCCGCACGAGGGCGATGTCCCCGCTCTGCAGGTAGCGCAGTCCGCCGTGCACGAGCTTGGACGATCGACTCGACGTACCGCCGGCGATGTCGCCGGCGTCCACCAACGCGACCCGCAGGCCCCGGGCGGCGGCGTCCACCGCGGTCCCGCAGCCGGTCGCGCCCGCGCCGACGACGAGGAGGTCGACGACGCCGTCGGAGAGTTCGCGCAGGGCAGCGGCGTGGGACGTCGGCCCGAGCGCGTCGGCGCGGGTCGGGGCACCCTCGCCGATCACGGCCGGGCCTGCATGGCCAGTCGGGCGTCGACGGTGAACGTGAAGTCCTCGATCGATCCCACGCCCGGTAGCGGGATGTCCACCCGGCCGATGTTGGCCGAGCCGGCGAGGTCGAGTCGCGAGAGCGGCAGATCGGCCGGCCCGGTGGCCGTGATCGCGAGGTCGAGGTCGACGTCGATGGTGCCGGCCGCGGCGTGCCCGCGCACCAGCGTCGGCGTGCCCGACGGCCCGGCACCGTCGAAGGTGAGCACGTGCGCGGAGTACCTCGCGACGATCGCGCGCGCGGCGTGCTGGGTCAGGAAGTTGCCGGTGCGCAGGCGGTCCAGCGCCAGGCGCAGGACCAGGCGAACGTGGTCACCGTCGTCGACGTACTCCCCGCCGGCGACCGGCGCGCGGACGTCGATCCGCATGCGGTGGGCCGAGTCGCTTCGCAGTCGCACGTGCGCACCGTCGACGGTGTCGACCCGCCACGACCGCGTCGTCATGGTCCCAGCCTGTCACGAACCTCCGGCGCGTTCGGGCCGCGCCGGTCCGGTCGGTGCCGCAGGGCGAACCCGGCGGTCAGTCCGAGGGCGACCCCGACCGTGTTGTCGAGCACGTCCTGCCACTGGGAGTCCCGGGCCAGCCAGGGGGCGACGTGCTGGACGACCTCGACGCACAGCGGGACCAGCAGCGCCGCCGCGGTGAGCACGCGCCGCGGCGATCGCCGGCCGATCAGTGCGACGCCGAGCCCGAGCGGGACGAACAACGCGACGTTCAACGTCCGGTCGTTCAGCAGCCAGCCCCACCAGGGCACGGTCGCGGCATCCAGGTCCGGACCGATCTGCGGCAGTGGTGCGAGCAGGTCCGGCGCCGTGGCGTCGAACCGTTGCGGGGTCAACGTCACCGCGACGATCGCGCTCACCGCCACGACGAGCAGTGTCGCCGCCCATCGCGGCATCGCGAGGGCCGCGCCGACGCGTCCGCCCAGGACCGCGGCCAGCACGGCGCCGACGACGAACGTCGGGAGGAGCCAGGGTAGATGTGACACTGCGTGAAGGGTAACGACGTCGCCGACGCAACGGCGTTGACGTCGTTAGCGGCGCGGATGCCGCCGTAGGCTCGCGTCCTGTGAGCGTGCCCTCCCGAGCGCGGGTCGTCGTCATCGGCGGCGGGATCGTCGGCGCCAGCGTCGCCTACCATCTGGCTCACCTCGGGGTCGTGGACCTCGTCCTGGTGGAGCAGGGGCGACTGTCGAGCGGGACGACCTGGCACGCCGCCGGGCTGGTCGGACAGCTGCGTGCGTCGGAGAGCGGCACGCGCCTGGTGCAGTACTCCGCACGGCTCTACCAGTCGCTGGAGGCCGAGACCGGTCTGGCGACCGGCTACAAGCAGTGCGGCGGCGTCACCGTCGCCCGCACCGCGGACCGGATGACCCAGTTGCTGCGCACGGCGGCGGCCGCCGAGGCCTACGACCTCGAGTGCGAGGTCCTGACCCCCGCGCAGGCCGCGCAGCGGATTCCGATCCTGCGCACCGACGACCTGTGCGGGGCGATCTGGCTGCCGTACGACGGCACGGCGAATCCGACCGACGTGACGGCGTCGCTGGCGAGGGGCGCGCGGTTGCTCGGCGCACGCGTCGTCGAGCGGACGCGCGTGACCGGCATCGACGTCCGCGCCGGTGCCGTCGTCGGCGTCCGCACCGACGCCGGCCCGATCGAGGCCGAGATCGTCGTGAACTGCGCCGGGCAGTGGGCGAACGCCGTGGGTGCGCTCGCCGGCACGACCGTGCCGCTGCACTCGGCCGAGCACTTCTACGTCGTGACCGAGCCGATCGCCGGGATCGACCGGATGATGCCGATCCTGCGCGACCCGGACGGGTACACGTACATGAAGGAGGAGGTCGGCGGACTCGTCGTCGGCGGGTTCGAGCCGGTCGCCAAGCCGTGGGTCGCACCCGACGCGATCCCGTACCCGTTCGAGTTCCAGCTCCTCGACGAGGACTGGGACCACTTCGCCGTTCTCATGGACAGCGCGGTGCACCGGGTCCCGGCGCTCTCCGAGACGGGGGTCAAGAAGTTCTACAACGGTCCGGAGAGCTTCACCCCGGACAACCAGTTCGTCCTCGGGCAGACGCCGGAGGTGCGCAACCTCTTCGTCGCCGCCGGCTTCAACTCCGTCGGCATCGCGTCGGCGGGAGGTGCCGGTCGCGCGCTGGCCGAGTGGATCGTCGCGGGCGAGCCCCAGTCCGACCTCACCGCCGTCGACGTCCGCCGGTTCGCCGGCTTCGCCGCGAACGCGCAGTGGCTGCGCGATCGGGTCGGGGAGGTGCTCGGGCTGCACTACGCGATCGCCTGGCCGAACCGTGAGTTCACGACGGCTCGCCCGTTCCGGCGGTCGCCGGTGCACGCGCTGATCCGCGACCGCAACGCCTCCTTCGGGTCGAAGATGGGGTGGGAGCGTCCGAACTTCTTCGCCCCGGCCGGCGCCGAGCCCGTCCTGGACTACACGTGGGGGATGCCCGGCTGGCGCTCCTGGGTCGACACCGAGCAGGTGGCCACTCGTTCGGCGGTGGCGCTGTACGACGAGACATCGTTCGGGAAGCTGCTGGTGCGCGGGCCCGACGCGGAGGCCGTGCTGCAGTGGCTGTGCACCGCCGACGTCGCCGTCCCGGTCGGCCGCACGGTCTACACCGGCGTGCTGAACGCGCGCGGGACCTACGAGGCGGACGTCACCGTGACCCGGTTGGCCGCGGACGAGTACCTGTGGGTCACCAGCGCCGGCTCACCGGTTCGGGACCGCGACTGGATTCGTCGCCACGGGGACGGGCGCCGGGTCGAGGTCGTCGACGTGTCGGGTGCGTACGCGGTGCTGGGCGTGATGGGACCGCGCTCGCGCGAGCTGCTGCAGGGGCTCACCCGCGCGGATCTGTCCGATGCGGGGTTCGCGTTCGGGGCCAGCCGGGAGATCGACCTCGCGTACGCCACCGTACGGGCCACGCGGCTGACGTACGTCGGGGAACTCGGCTGGGAGCTCTACGTCCCGGCGGAGTTCGCCGTCGGGGTGTTCGAGTCGATCGAGGCGGCCGGACGGGACTTCGGGATGGTGCACGCGGGGTACTACGCGATGAACGCGCTCCGGCTGGAGAAGGGGTATCGGGCCTTCGGCGCGGAACTGACCCCGGACCACAACCCGGTCGAAGCCGGTCTGCTGTTCGCGACGAAGTTGAAGACGGACGTCGACTTCCTCGGCCGCGGCGCCGTCGAGCGGGCCCGGGCCGACGGCGTGCGCCGTCGGCTGGTGTCGTTCGTCGTCGCCGACCCGGCCGTCATGATGTGGGGCGGGGAGTTGCTGTTGCGGGACGGGCGTGCCGCGGGTCAGGTCACGTCGGTCGCGTACGGGGCAACCGTCGGCGCGTGCGTCGGGCTGGCCTACGCGCGACGGGCCGACGGGGGCGTGGTCGAGCCGGACCACCTGGAGTCCGGGCGGTGGCAGGTCGACCTCGGCGGCCGGATCGTCGACGTCACGGTGGCTCGTGTCGCGCCGTACGACCCTGCGTCACTGCGGGTTCGCGCGTAGCGCACGGATGCGGCCCGGTCGGCTGGGCCGACCGGGCCGCATGATCGTCGCTCAGGTGCCGGGCGGCTGGTGGAAGCCCTTGTGCTCGTGCTCCAGGGCGATCTCCTCCGCGGAGGAGACGCCGGACGGCAGATCGATCGTGATCTTCGGTCCGGTGAACCACTTCTTCGCCGACAGGTGCCAGCCAGCCCACAGGACGAGCAGGGCCCCGACGGTGAGGACGGGGGCGTAGTTCACGTACTTCCACTCGAAGCCGCTGTTGCCGAACCAGCCGGCCGGCGTGATCGGCATGATGAAGTAGATCGAGATGATCGCGATCTCGATGACGGCGACCGGCGCCATCCACTTCCACTTGCGGCCCAGGTTCCACGCCCCCTGCTTGAACGCGTCGCCGGCCCGCCAGCGCAGGAAGATCGGGACCGCGAACGACAGGTACAGGCCGATGACCGCGACGGACACGACCGCGTAGAAGGCGACCGGCACCGGGGCGCCGTTGATGTCGACCGCGACGAGCGCGGGCAACGTGATGATGACCGCGACGATCGAGGCCATGATCACGGCGTTCGCCGGGACCTTCGACTTCGACAGTCGAGCCCAGTACTTCGCTCCGGGGACAGCGCCGTCACGGCTGAACGCGTACGTCATCCGGGACGTGCTGGTCAGGCAGGCCATCGAGCAGAAGAACTGCCCGGCGGCGGCGATGAGGAGGACGACGCCGGCGAGCTTCGATCCCAGCGCCTGGTTGAAGATCACTGCGACGCTGCCGCCGCCGTCGGTGACCCCCTGCGGGTCCTGGACGGCGAACAAGAACGCCAGCAGCAGGATCCAGCCGCCGATGGCCGAGTAGAAGATCGACCGCCACAGGCCCTTCGCGGCCCCCATCGCGGCGCCGTGCGTCTCCTCGGACAGGTGGGCGGAGGCGTCGAAGCCGGTGATCGTGTACTGCGTGAGCAGGAATCCCAGCGGAAGGACGTAGAACCAGAACGCGACGTTGTCCGTGCTGCCGTCACCCAGGCCGGAGTTGTTGATCCGCATGGTGAAGACGTCCTGGACCGACATGTGGTTCTCGGGCACGAAGACGAGGATCAGCACGACGACGGCGGCGCCGAACACGTGCCACCACACCGAGACGTTGTTCAGCACGGCCATCAGGTGGCCACTGAAGATGTTCAGGATCGAGACCGCGACGAGGACGACGATGAACATGATGAAGACCCGTTGCAGCGAGTACCCCATCGCCCACGACTCGCTCAGGGAGCTGAACGCGAGGTCGAAGAACGTCGCGCAGCCGTACGAGACCGACGCGCTGACCGCGAGCAGGCCGATCAGGTTCAGCCACCCGGTGTAGAAGCCGGCCTTCGGCCCGCCGAGCTTGGCGGCCCACCAGTAGATGCCGCCGGAGGTCGGGTAGGCCGAGACGAGCTCGGACATCGTGAAGCCGATGATGAGGATGAAGGCCGAGATGACTGGCCAGCCGATCGAGATGGCGATGGGGCCGCCGTTGTTCCACGCCTGTCCGAAGGTCGTGAAGCAGCCGGCGAGGATCGAGATGATCGAGAACGAGATCGCGAAGTTCGAGAAGCCTGACCAACTGCGGTTGAGCTCTTGTTTGTAGCCCAGTTCAGCGAGGCGACGTTCGTCGTCGCTGAGTTTCGACAGGTCCGACACCGGCTCTCCTCCGGGGGAACGTGACAGGCGAGGTCGGGGCTGATCGCCCGACGGGCGGACACTAGTCGCGTCGCGGCACGGCCGTACAGGGCTTTCGTCGAATTCGTGGCCCCCGGTGGCGGCGCGTCCGCGCGGGACTCTAGCGAGCCCCCGCGGCGTCCAACCACTGCGTGAAACGGGCGCCCTCGAACTCCGCGACGGCCCGCTCGTACTTGGCCATTCCCCACGACCAGTAGTCGAAGTCGATCGGGCTGAGGCCGTCCTGGATCGACGCCCACAGGGTCCATCCGTACTTCGCCACCAGTGCCCACAGGCGCGCGCGCGCGACCTTCGCCGGATCGCCGGCACCCCAGTAGGCCTCGACCAGTTCGTCGAGGAGGTCCGGTGCGGCGGCCGCCTCGCTCCAGATGTTCCCGAGCTCGAAGCTGGCCTCGTTGTTCCCGCTGTACTCGTAGTCGATCAGCCACAGTCGGTCGCCGTCGTCGATGATGTTGGCCGCGAGCAGGTCGTTGTTGCACGGCACCAGGTCCTCGGGGCGGACGGCGAGCGCCGCGCGGATGCGGTCCAGATGGACGTCGAAGTCCCGGTACCCCCGCGGCAGGCGGAACCCGTTCCGGTCGACGTGGGCGAGGTAGTCGGCCTGGATGTCGAACATGTCGAACCGGTTGGCGAATCGCGGTCCGCCGTGCAACCGACGGCACGCGACGGCGATCCGTGCGGCCGCGCCCCCGGCGCAGACGTCGGCGTCGGTGTAGGTCCGCCCGTCGACCCACGAGACGACGAGCACCCCCTGCCCGGGCAGGTACTCGACGACCGACGGCGCGGCTCCGGACCGGGCGGCCGCGACCGAGTTGCGGTACTCGTTGTCCCGGTCGATCGCGAGCATCGCGGACCCGGGGTCGGACAGCCGGACGACGACGTCGCCCGTCGGTCGGCGTAGGCGGTAGTTGCGGTTGGTGATCCCGCCGACGAGCGGCTCGACGGCGGTCGCCGAGGACAACGACGCGGTCAGTCGCAGGCGCGCGGCGTCCGCCGGGGGCAGGCCGGCGAGCAACGAGTCCACGCCGGGAGCGTAGGTCCTGCGTACCGTGTGCCCATGCTCGACGTGCGATCGCTGGCGCGGTCCTACGGAGACCACGCCGTCGTGCGGGACGTGACGTTCGCCGTCGCGCCGGGCCGGATGCTGGCGCTCCTGGGCCCGAACGGCTGCGGGAAGTCCACGACGCTGAAGGTCCTGTCCGGCGCGATCGTGCCCAGTTCGGGGTCGTTCACGGTCGCGGGCCACCCCGGCGGCAGCGATCACGCGCGGCGGGCGACCGGATACGTCCCGGACACCCGCGGCGTCTTCCCGCGGCTGACCGGCGGGGAACACCTGGAGTTGGCCGCCCGGTTGCACCGCGCGTCGGACTGGCGCGCCCGGGCGGCGACCCTGGTCGAGCGCCTCGCGCTGGACGAGGTCGCCGACCTGCCGGCCGGGGCGTACTCGCACGGGCAGTCCCGGCGGCTGTCGATGGCGATGGCGCTGGTCGCCCGGCCGCCGCTGCTCCTGGTCGACGAGCCGTTCGACGGGGTCGACCCGGAGGGGGTCGAGACCATCACGGAGCTGCTGGTCGAAGAACGCGCGCGCGGCGCGGCGATCGTCCTCACCACGCACCTCCTCGACGCTGCCGAGATCGCCGACGACGTCGCGGTGTTCCGGCACCACGGGCTGGCCGGTCCCCATGCGACGACCGCGCTGTTGAGCGAGTACGGCCAGTTGCGTCGAGCGTGGGCGGCGCTCGCGCGTCCGGTCCCGGGCGCGGACCGGTGATCGCGCCCAGGGCGGGCGCCGAGATCCGGCTCGGACTGCGACACCAGTGGCGGAACACCTGGCGCGCGTACCGCGCCTTCGCCGTCGGCGCGCTCGTCGGCACCGGAGTCCTCCACGCGTTGGCGCTGCTCACCGCCGCGATGCACGATCAGGTGGCCGACGCCGGGGTGACCGCCGACGTCGCGGTGCCGTTGGCGGCCGGCCTGTGGTCGGCGCTGGCGCTGCTGCCGGCGCTCGGCGGTGGGGAGGCGGACGACCCGATGGCGCTCGCGGCCGCCGGAGCGGGTCGCTCGTTCCGGTTCGGCGCCCGGCTGGGTTCCTCGCTCACCGATGCTGGGCCGGGGCTGTTCGTCCCCGTCATCGCGATCGTCGGCGCTGCGGCGGCCGGGTGGCCCGGCTGGCTCGCGGGGATCGCGTTGGCCGCCAACGGCCTGGCCTGCGGCCAACTCAGCGGTGCGTCGTCGTCGCTGCTCGTCCGTCGCGTCGGCGCCACGGCTGCCCTCGTCGTCGTCGCGGCGGTCGTGCTGGTGTCGGCGACGGTCCTGGCCACCAGCGGGATCGGGCCGGGGGCGTGGTGGCAGAAGGCCAGCGACCACCCGGGGTACCTCGTCGCGCTGCTCGTCACCGGGGCGCTGGCCCTGGTCGGCGCCTGGTGGTTGAACCGTCCGGCGGAGTTCGTGCTCCGGCCGGGTCGGGCGGTGGCGATCCCCGCGAACCGGTTCGCTGCCGTCGTCGCGGCGTCCGGCCTCGGGGTCAGCCGATCGGTCATGGCCCGGAGCATGATCGTCACCGCGATCTTGACG
>CAYMNG010000041.1:19241-20790 GCA_964391765.1 uncultured Bifidobacteriaceae bacterium
AGGCCGTCGCCGTGATGCTGTTCTATCAGGTCGGCGAGCTGTTCCAGCACAGCGCGGTGGGCAAAAGCCGCCGCTCCATATCGGCGCTGATGGACATCCGGCCCGACAGCGCGACGGTGCTGCACGGCGGTACGGAGGTCACCGTGAGCATCGCGTTCTTCGTCACCTCGGCCGCCGCCGCGGTCGTCGGGGCCAACGGGTTCGCCTACGACGGGGGAGCGGCGGTCTGGTTGCTCGGCAAGGCATCACGCTGGCAGTTGATCTTCGCCCGCGTCCTGGTGACCGCGGTCTGCGCCCTCGCGCTCGCGATCATCGCCGCCACGTGCGCGGCCCTCGTCGGGGCCGTCGTCCCGCTGGCGCTCGCGCCGCAGCTCGCGCTCACCGCCATCGCGGCAGCACTCGCCGGACTCGTGCCGTCGGTGCGGCGGCCGGCGGCGACCGACTTCGACTCCTTCCGGGCGCAGCCGGCGCCGGTCGCCTCGGCGATGGGGTCACTGGGTCGATCGGTCCTACTGACCGTCGCGATCCTCGCGACGCCGTTACCGTGGGCGGTCGCGATCGTCGTCGGCTACGGCGTCGTCGCGACCGGGCACGCGCGCTGGGCGTTGCGCGACCCGGTCCCCCTCGCGAGCCTGGCGTGACTTCTCGCCGATTCCGGTGTCGGCGGCAGTCGGGGTGGTGTTGGATTCGCTCGGCACATCGCCCCGACCGGAAGGATCGTCGATGACCCGCCCGCAACCCCTCACGGCCGACGACGTCCGACGCGGTGTCGCGGACGGTTCGATCGACACCGTTGCCGTGTCGTTCACCGACATGCAGGGCCGATTGCAAGGCAAGCGGATCGACGGGGACTTCTTCGTCGAGGAGGTGATGGACGGCCACACGGAGGGCTGCAACTACCTGCTCGCGGTCGCTGTCGACATGAACACCGTGGACGGGTACGCGATCAGTTCCTGGGACCGCGGCTACGGGGACATGGTCATCCACCCCGACCTGTCGACCCTGCATCGGATTCCCTGGCACCCGGGAACCGTCGGCGTTCTCAGCGACCTGCTCACCGACGAGCGCGCAGCGATCGGGCCGTCGCCCCGGCAGGTGCTCAAGCGGCAGGTCGGCCGGCTCGCGGCGGCCGGGATGGTCGCCTACGTCGGCACCGAGCTGGAGTTCATCGTCTTCCGGGACTCCTACGAGGACGCCTGGCAGTCCGGGTACCGGGACCTCACGCCGGCGAACCTGTACAACGTCGACTACTCGATGCTCGGCACCGCGCGGATCGAGCCGCTCCTGCGCCGGATCCGGCGGTCGATGACCGACGCCGGCCTGGTCGTCGAGAGCGCCAAGGGGGAGTGCAACCACGGTCAGCACGAGATCGCCTTCAAGTACGCCGAGGCGGTCCGTAGCTGCGACAACCACGTCATCTACAAGAACGCCGCGAAGGAGATCGCCGCCCAGGAGGGCATGTCGTTGACGTTCATGGCGAAGTTCAACGAGCGCGAGGGGAGCTCGTGTCACGTGCACCTGTCCGTGCGCGGTGCGGACGGCTCGCTCG
>CAYMNG010000042.1:0-914 GCA_964391765.1 uncultured Bifidobacteriaceae bacterium
ATGCGCGAACGGGTCGCCCTGGTCGGCGGCAGCCTGCGGGCCGGGGCCCGGCCGGCCGGGGGATTCGAGATCCGGGCCGTGCTGCCGATCGACGGGCCGGGTCAGGAGGGCATGGGCTCGGGACCGGCGACGACCCGGGAGAGGGTCCGGTGACGGTGGCGCAGACGGCTGCAGACACGCCCACGGGGACGACCCGGGTGATGCTCGTCGATGACCAGGAGCTCGTGCGGGCGGGCTTCCGGATGATCCTCGACCTGGAGCCCGACCTGACGGTCGTCGGCGAGGCGGCGGACGGCGAGGAGTGCCTGCGGCGGGTGCGCGAGCTGGCGCCGGACGTCGTGCTCATGGACATCCGCATGCCGAGGCTGGATGGCATCGAGGCGACGCGGCGGCTGACTGCCGCGGGCGGTCCCCGGGTGCTCGTGCTCACCACCTTCGACCTGGACGAGTACGTCTACCGGGCGATGCGCGCCGGTGCGAGCGGCTTCCTGCTCAAGGACGTGCCGCGTGAGCAGCTCGTCGCCGGCGTCCGGGTCGTGGCCCGGGGTGAGGCGCTGCTCGCACCGGCGATCACCCGCCGGCTGGTCGAGCGGTTCGTGCGCCTGCCCGACCCGGGATCGGGTGTGCCACACGCCGTCCGACAGCTCAGCGTGCGCGAGCTGGAGGTGCTGCGCCTGATCGCCGCCGGCCTGTCCAACGCCGAGATCGCCGCGCGGCTCGTCGTGGGCGAGGCGACCGTCAAGACGCATGTGACCCGGGTGCTGGCCAAGTGCGGGGTACGCGACCGGGTGCAGGCCGTCGTCCTGGCCTACGAGAGCGGGCTGGTGCAGCCGGGTGCGGCTCCGGCGTGTTGACGCGCCGAGCCCGGCGGTCCACTCGATACATTGGTGGCATGGCGATCCCCACGTACACGC
>CAYMNG010000042.1:924-20691 GCA_964391765.1 uncultured Bifidobacteriaceae bacterium
GTCGCTGGGGCGGCTGGGCCTCGACCACATCGACCTGCACCTCGTCCATTGGCCGAACCCGCGGCGTGGCCTGTACCCGCAGGCGTGGCAGGCGCTGGTCGACCTGCGACAGCAGGGACTGGTGCGCCATGTTGGTGTCTCCAACTTCACGGCCGAGCACCTCGATCGCATCATCGGTGACACCGGCGTGACGCCGGTCGTCAACCAGATCGAGATGCACCCGTACTTTCCCCAGGAGGAGATGCGCCGGGTCAATGCCGACCGCGGGATCCGCACCGAGGCATGGAGCCCGCTGGGTAAGCGCCAGGCCCCCTTCGACGAACTGCCGGTCGCCCGGGCTGCTGCCCGCCACGGGGTCACGCCGGCCCAGGTGATCCTGCGCTGGCACGTGCAGCTCGGGTCGGTGCCGATCCCGAAGTCGGCCGATCCGCAGCGGCAGCGGCAGAACCTCGAGGTCTTCGGCTTCGAGCTGAGCGACGACGAGGTGGCCGCGATCACCGCGCTGGGCCGGCCGGACGGTCGGCTCGTCGGCGGAGACCCGGATATCCACGAGGACGTGTAGCTCCGCCGTTCCAGGTTCTACGACGCGTCGTAGTATGTACGACGACTCGTAGTAGATGCTGGAGGAGCCGTCGTGGACACCGTCGACCTGGCGCGGTGGCAGTTCGCCATCACGACCGTGTACCACTTCTTCTTCGTGCCGGTCACGATCGGCCTCTCGGCCCTGGTCGCCGGGCTGCAGACCGCCTGGCTGCGCAACCGCGATCCGCGGCTGCTGCGGCTGACGAAGTTCTTCGGCAAGCTCTTCACGATCAACTTCGCCCTCGGTCTGGCGACGGGCATCGTGCAGGAGTTCCAGTTCGGCATGAACTGGAGCGACTACTCGCGCTTCGTCGGCGACATCTTCGGTGCCCCGCTGGCGATCGAGGCGCTGCTGGCGTTCTTCCTCGAGTCGACGTTCCTCGGGCTGTGGATCTTCGGTTGGGACCGACTGCCCAAGCGACTGCACCTGGCGATGATCTACCTCGCGGCGTTCGGCAGCATGCTGTCGGCGTACTTCATCCTCGCCGCGAACGCCTTCATGCAGCATCCGGTCGGCTACGAGATCGACCCGGAGACCGGGCGCGCCGTCCTGAACGACATCGGCGCGGTCCTGTTCCAGAACACCGCGGTCATCGCCTTCTTCCACACCCTCGCCGCGTCGTTCCTGGTGTCCGGCGCCGGCGTCGCGGGCGTGTCGGCCTGGATGATCGTCAAGAACCGCCAGGTCGACGTGTTCCGCGCCTCGGCGAAGGCCGGCGCCTGGGTGATCCTCGTGTCGGCGGTGCTCGTGTCGATCAGCGGCGACCTGGACATGAAGGTCATGGTCGCCCAGCAGCCGATGAAGGTCGCGGCGGCCGAGGCGCTCTACACGACCCAGGAACACGCCCCGTTCAGCGTCCTCAGCGTCGGCGACCTGTCCGGCGATCAGGCGACGGCGATCATCGAGATCCCGGGCCTGCTGTCGTGGCTGGCGACCGGGACGTGGGACGGCCCGGAGAGCACCGTCGACGGCATCGACGACCTGCAGGCGTACTACCAGCAGGAGCAGTTCACCCAGTTCGGGGCGGAGACGAACTTCGTCCCGTACGTCCCGGCGACGTACTGGAGCTTCCGGTTGATGATCGGGCTGGGGATGCTGGCGGCCCTGTACGCGCTGTGGGCGCTGTTCGCGCTGCGCGGCGACCGGGTGCCCCGCAGCCGGTTCTTCGCCGCCGCCAGCGCCGCGATCGTGCTCTTCCCGCTGTTCGGCATCTCGGCCGGCTGGATCTTCACCGAGATCGGCCGACAGCCCTGGGTCGTCTTCGGCGAACAGTTGACCGCCGACGGCGGCTCGCCGCTGCTGTCGTCGCTGCAGGTATGGATCACGATGCTCGGCTTCACCGTGCTGTACGCCGTCCTGGCCGTCGTCGAGGTCAAGTTGATGCTCAAGGCGATCCGTGCCGGCGCGCCGGAGGATCCCGTCCTGGACCCGCACGCGGACGCGCAGTCCGACGATTCCGAACAGCTGTACTTCGCCTACTGATCCGCCCCTCGCGGACCGGCGAGTGCGTGATCGACGAGAGAGGAAGTCGACATGAGCCTGGAAGTCCTGCAGTCGATCTGGTTCGTCCTCATCGCCGTCTTGTGGACCGGGTACTTCGTGCTCGACGGGTTCGACCTCGGCGTCGGGATGCTGCTGCCCTTCCTCGGGCGGGACGAGGCGAAGAAGCGGGTGATGATCATTCTCAACGCCAAGAAGGAGGAGCTCGCCGCGATCGTCACGTCCGAGCACGCCATCGGCCCGGTGTGGGACGGCAACGAGGTCTGGCTGCTGACCGCCGGCGGGGCGACGTTCGCGGCGTTCCCCCTGTGGTACGCGACGATGTTCAGCGGGTTCTACCTGGCGCTGTTCGTGCTGCTCGTCGGACTCATCCTGCGCGGTGTCGCCTTCGAGTACCGCGGTAAGGGGCACACCGACGCCTGGCGCCGGCGCTGGGACTGGGCGATCGCGATCGGTTCGGCCCTGCCGGCGCTGCTGCTCGGCGTGGCGTTCGGCAACGTGGTCGGCGGATCGCCGATCGAGCCGCTCGCCGGCAGCGCCCCGGACCTCGCCGGGCAGTTGAACTTCACCGGGAACCTGTTCACGCTGCTGAACCCGTTCTCGATCGCGCTGGGCCTGATGACGCTGACGGTCTTCTTGGCCCACGGGGCGATCTTCTTGACGCTGAAGACCACGGGGGACATGCACGTCGTCGCGAAGGCGGCCGCCGTCCGGCTCGGGCTGGTCGCCGCCGTCGTCGCCGTCGTCGCCTTGCTGTGGTACCAGGCGTACTCGGGCCATGTCGCGATCACGCTCCCGCTGGCGGTCCTCGCCGCCGTCTCATGGCTGGCCGGTCTGCTGGCGATCGTCCGGGGTCGCGACGGGTGGGCGTTCGTGCTCAGCGCCGTGACGATCGGCCTGGCGGTCGCGACGCTGTTCGTCGGCCTCTACCCCAACGTGATGGTCAGCAGCATCGATCCGGCGTACAACCTGACGATCGCGAACGCGTCCAGCCAGCAGTACACGCTGACGGTCATGACGGTCGTCGCCCTGACCATGACGCCGGTCGTCCTGCTGTACCAGGGCTGGACGTACTGGGTGTTCCGCAAGCGGATCAGCACCGCGATGATCCCGGCCGCGCCCGCGGCGCCGGAGGTGACCGTCTCCTGACGCGGGCCCGCGGGTCGACGGGCCCGGGTGGGCCGGTTCGGCCGCGCACGCCCGGTCCCCGCCGGCCCGGTCGTCCTGCGAGGATGGGCGGGCGATGAAGCCGCTCGACCCGCGCCTGCTGCGCTACGCCCGCAGCACTCGCGGCTTCATGGCGCTGACGGTCCTGCTGGGGGTCGCGACGACGATCCTCATCATCGGCCAGGCGCGACTGCTCACCGATGTCATCGTGTCGGTCGCGGCGGACGGTGCGACCTGGGCGGACGTCGGACCGACGGTCGGGGCCCTCGCCGCGGTGCTCGCGGCCCGGGCGCTGCTCACCTGGGCCGGCGAGGTCTCCGCGGTCCGCTCGTCGGCCCGGGCCAAGCAGGAACTGCGCGAGTCGGCCGTCGCGCACGTGCTCGCCCTGGGCCCGCTCGGTCCGGCCGCCGCCGCGCCCGGCGAGACGGCGGCCCTCCTGACCCGCGGGATCGACGCGCTGGACGCCTACTACTCGCGGTACCTGCCCCAACTCGTGCTCGCCGTCCTCGTCCCGACGGCGATCGTCCTCACCGTCGCGGGGCAGGACCTGCTGGCCACGGTGATCATCGCGGTGACGATCCCGCTGATCCCGGTGTTCATGATCCTCATCGGCCTGTACACCCGCCGGCAGGTCGACCGGCAGTGGCGCACGCTCGCCGTGCTGTCCGGCCACTTCCTGGACCTGGTGTCCGGCCTGCCGGTGCTGAAGTCGTTCGGGCGGGCGAAGGCCCAGGTCGACGCGATCCGGGCGATCGGCGACCGGTACCGCGGCACGACGATGGGCGTGCTGCGCGTGTCGTTCCTGTCCTCGCTGGTCCTCGAGCTCGTCGCGACGTTGTCCGTCGCGCTCGTGGCGGTGTCCGTCGGACTGCGCCTGGCCCAGGGCGGAATCACCTACTCGGCCGCCCTGTTCGTACTCATCCTCGCGCCGGAGGCGTTCTTGCCGTTGCGGTTGGTGGGCCAGCACTTCCACGCCGCGGCCGAGGGCCTGGGCGCGGCGGACCGCGTGTTCGAGATCCTGCACCGGCCGCCCCCGGTCGGCGGATCGGTCGTGCTGCCCGACGGGCCGGTCCACATCGACGTCGACGCCCCGGTCGTCTCCTACCCCGGTCGGTCGACCCCGGCGCTGTCCGGCGTCCGGTTCACCGCCGCGCCGGGGACGGTCACCGCCGTCGTCGGCGGGTCCGGTGGCGGGAAGTCCACGCTCCTGGCCGTGCTGCTCGGCTTCGCCGCGCCGAGCGCCGGCGCGATCCGGGTCCGGGCGCCGGGCGCCGCCGCCGACCTGCGCGACCTCGACCCGGAGCACTGGCGATCGCGGGTCGCCTGGCTCCCGCAGCGCGCCCATGCCGTCGACCGCGATCTGTCGCAGACCCCGACGCTGTGGGCGGTCCTGACCCTGCGGTCCCCGTCGGCGACCCGCGAGCAGACCTGGGCGGCGCTCGCCGACGCCGGCCTCGCGGCGGCCGTCCGCGCGCTGCCGGCCGGGCTCGACACCCCGCTGGCGGCCGACGGCTCGGGGCTGTCCGTCGGTCAGTTGCAGCGCCTGAGCCTGGCCCGGGCACTGCTGTGCTCCCCGGACGTCGTGCTGCTCGACGAACCCACCGCCGCGCTGGACCCGCAGACCGAGGACGTCGTCGTCGCCTCGATCGCGCGGCTGGCCGCGCGCGGGGCGACCGTCGTCGTCGTCGCGCACCGACCGGCCCTCGTCGCGATCGCGCACCAGTTGGTCCGCGTGGAGGCCGCGGCCGACGTCGTCGCCGGAGCGTCCCGGTGAGCGGGGACCGGCCGGTGCCGACGGGCACCTCACGCCCGGTCGGACCGGTGCGCGCGGTGTGGCGGGCGATGGCGCCGCGGTGGTCCGAACTGACCGGCGCCGGACTCCTCGGGGCGGCGGCGGCGCTGTCGGCGGTCGCGCTGCTGGGCACGTCGGCGTGGCTGATCGCGACGGCGGCGACCATGCCGCCCGTGCTCACCCTGGAAGTCGCCGCCGTCATGGTCCGCTTCTTCGCGATCGGCCGCGGGTTCCTGCGCTACGCCGAGCGGCTCGTGGGCCACGACGCGGCGTTCCGCGGGCTGACCGAGCTGCGCGTGCGCGTCTACGCCCGACTGGAACGACTGGCGCCCGCCGGGTTGGCGGAGTTCGGCCGCGGCGACCTGCTGGCGCGGCTCGTGAGCGACGTCGACGCGGCGCTGGACCTGCCGCTGCGGGTCGTCCTGCCGTGGGCCCAGGCCGTGCTCGTCGCGGCGGCGGCCGTCACCTTCGGCGCCTGGCTGCTACCCGGCGTGGGCGCGGTCCTCGCGTTGACGACCGTCCTCGCGCTCGCGGTCGTCCCCTGGATCGTGGCGGCCGGAGCCCGACGCGCGCAGGTGCGGGTCGCGGGCGCGTCGGCCGCGACGACCGCGGCCGTCGTGCGCGTGCTGGACTCCACCGGCGACCTCGTCGCGAACGGGGCGCAGGGCGCGGCGATCGACCGACTCGGCGCCCTCGACGTCGCCCTCACGCGGTTGCACCTGCGCTCGGCGACGGTCCTGGGCCTGGGCAGCGGCCTGAGCCAGCTGGTCGGGTCGATCGCGGTCGTCGGGTCGATCGCGGTCGCCGTGCCGGCCGTGGCCGACGGCCGGATCGACGCCGTCTGGCTCGCCGTCGCCGCCCTGCTGCCGCTCGCGGTGTTCGACGCGCTGTCCGGGCTGCCCGCCGCCGCGACGGCGTACGAGCGTCTGCGCGGGTCGGCGATCCGGCTGGCGCAGGTCCAGGCCGCGCCGGATCCGGTGACGACGCCGGCCGACCCGATCGCCGTCCCGGCGGCGTTCGCCGGTCTGCGGCTGGTCGACCTCGGGGCACGGTGGCGACCCGACGGCCCGGCGGCGCTGGCCGGCATCGACCTGGTCATCGCGCCGGGCGAGCACGTCGCGGTCGTCGGGCCCAGCGGCAGCGGGAAGTCCACCCTGGCGGCGGTGCTCATGGGGTTCTTGCCGTACACCGGCTCCGCCCGCGTCAGCGGGGTCGAGGTGCGTGACGTCGACGGTGACGACCTGCGCGGCCAGATCGGCCTGCTCGGGCAGCGGGCGCACGTCTTCGACAGCACGATCGCCGACAACGTGCGCATCGGCGCGCCCGACGCCGACGACGCCGCCGTCGCGACCGCGCTGCGTCAGGCTCGGCTCACCGACTGGGTGGCGACCCTGCCGGCCGGTGACCGAACGGTCGTCGGGTCGTTCGGCGTCGCGGTCTCCGGGGGCGAGGGTCAGCGGATCGCGTTGGCGCGGCTGCTGCTCGCCGGGCGGTCGTTCGTCCTGCTCGACGAGCCGACCGAGCACCTGGACGCGCCGACGGCCGCCGAACTCGCCGACACGCTCTCCCGGTCGCTGGCCGACCGTACGGTGCTGACGATCACCCACCGCCTCCTGGGGTTGGAACGGGTGGATCGGATCGTCGTGCTCGCCGGCGGCCGGGTCGCGGACTGCGGTACCCACGGCGAGCTCGTGGACCGCGGCGGGTGGTACGCCGACCAGTGGCGGTCCGAGGTCGAACGCCACGACCTGGTCGAGCTCCTGCCGACGCTGCCGGTCGGGCGTGCCGTGCCGGGCCGAGCCCGGAGTCGTTGAGATCGGGTGCGCCGTGCCGACGGCCGTGGCGCACAGCCGACCTCGGCGCCCTCGGTGTGCGCCTACGCTGGGGGCATGCTCCAGCCGGCGGACCGCGATCGCGGGCTGTTCACGGCCGTCGTCTCCGTCGCCGCCGGCCTGGAACTGTCCGCGACGCTGCGGCGGATCGTGAAGGCCGCCGTCGATCTCGTCGACGCGACCTACGGGGCCCTGGGAGTCCTCGCGCCGGACGGGCGACTCGGGGAGTTCGTGTACGTCGGCATCGACGCGCAGACCGCCGCCGCGATCGGCGACCTGCCGTGCGGACGCGGTATCCTCGGCGTCCTGACCGAGCACCCGGTGCCGATCCGCCTGGACGACCTGTCCACCCACCCGGCGTCCTACGGCTGGCCGCCGAACCACCCGCCGATGCGGACGTTCCTCGGCGTCCCGGTCCGCGTGCGCGGTCGGGTGTTCGGCAACCTGTACCTGACCGAGAAGCGGACCGGCACCGGGTTCACCGCCGAGGACGAGCGCACGGTCATGGCGTTGGCGGCCGCGGCCGCCGTCGCGATCGAGAACTCCCGGCTGTACGAGCGCATGAAGCAGCGCGAACAGTGGCAGCAGGGGACGATGGAGATCGTCACGGCGGTGCTCGCCGGCACGGAGCCGGACGAGGTGCTGTCGCTGATCGCCAACCGGGCGCGACTGCTGACCGGCGCCGACGTCGCGCTCGTCGCACTGCCCGACGCCGAGGCGAACCTGGTCGTGGAGATCGTCGACGGCCGGGACGACGACGCCGGTGCCGGCACCCGGGCCGTGCTCGACATCGTCGCCGGGTGGCAGGCCCAGTGCGTCCCCCCGCAGTCCTCGATCCGCGCGTGCGTCACCGACGGGGGCGGCGGCATGGACAGCACCGCACGGATCCTCGGTTCGGCCGATGCAGCCGTGACGGACCGTCGCCGGTTCGGACCCGGACTGGTCGTGCCGCTGTCGACCGGGGACCGGGTGCTCGGGGCGCTGGCACTGGCCTGGGCCGATCCGCAGGCGCACGAACCGGTCGACGTGCTCGACCTCGCCCGGTCGTTCGCGTCGCAGGCCGCGGTCACGCTCGTCCTCGCGCAGGCGCACCGGGAGCACGAACGTCTTGCGGTGTACGAGGATCGTGATCGGATCGCACGCGATCTGCACGATCTGGTGATCCAGCGGCTGTTCGCAACCGGGATGCTGCTGCAGGGCACGGCGCGGATCGCCGACGTGCCCGCGGCGGCCGGCGACCGCGTGTCGCGGGCCGTCGACGAGCTCGACGAGACGATCAAGGAGATCCGCCAGACGATCTTCGCGCTGCACGAGCCCATCGACGGACCGACGTCGAGCACGCGCGGTCGGGTCCTGCGTGAGACCGCCCAGGCCGCGGCGCTGCTCGGGTTCGAGCCGGCGGTCCGGTTCGCCGGGCCGGTCGACTCGATGCTGACCGACGTGACGGCTGACCACCTGGTCGCCGCGTTGCGGGAGGCGCTGACGAACGCGGCGAAGCATGCGCGGGCGCGCCGGGTCGAGGTCGTCGTCCAGATCGACCAGGGCGAGGTCGTCCTCGTCGTGCAGGACGACGGCATCGGCATCGACACCCTGGGGACCGGTCGGCGTTCCGGCGTGGCCAACATCGCCGGCCGGGCGACCGATCTCGGCGGTCGATTCCTGCTCGAGCGGGTCGGCGAGGCCGGTGGGACGCGCCTGACCTGGCGCGTGCCGCTCGACACCGCCTAGTCCGGCGTCGTCAGCCGACCGTCGTCAGCCGACCGTCGTCAGCCGACCGTCGTCAGCCGACCGCCGTCAGCGCAGTCGCTCGTGCAGGCCGGCGCGGACGGTGGGCCAGTCGTCGACCGTGATCGAGAACAGGACGGAGTCGCGCAGCGATCCGTCGGTCCGACGCTGGTGCCGGCGAAGAACTCCTTCGTAGCGCGCGCCCAGTCGGTCGATGGCGATCTGACTGCGGTGGTTGCGGATGTCGGTCTTCAGTTGCACCCGGGCGAAGCCGTGGTCGAACGCCCAGGTCAGCAGCAGCAGTTTGCACTCGGGGTTGACGACGGTGCCCCAGGCGGACCGTGCGTACACCGTGAACCCGATCTCCAGGCGGGCGTCCACGGCGGACACGTCCAGGAAGCTGGTCGTGCCGACGACCGTCGTGCCGCGCCGCACCGTCCACGCGTAGCGGCCGGCGCCGGCCGCGTCGGCGAGGGTCAGCGCGAGTTCCTCCGCCGTGGCCGGTCGGCCGCGCACATGCGCCCACACGGCGTCGTCGTCCAGGGCCGTGAACAGCGTGTGCGCATCGGCCGGGGTGCTGCGGGCCAGGACGACGTGCGATCCGCGTAGGACGGTGCCGCCGGGGATCGGCCAGGTCGCCGTTCGCCAGGCCGGGTCGTCGGGCCGGGGGTCCGGCGGCGGGACGAACCCCCGGCCGGCCGTCGGCCCGGAACTCATGCGAGCAGGTCGTGGACGGCGATCGTCGCGTCGCGATCCTGCCCGACACCGATCGCGCTGACGCGGGTGCCGGCGGCCTGCTCGAGGAATCGCACGTACGCGCGCGCGTTGGCCGGCAGGTCGTCGACCTCGCGGGCGGCCGAGATGTCCTCCGACCACCCGGGCAGGTACTCGTAGATCGGCGTGGCGTGGTGGAACTGCGTCTGGGTCATCGGGACCTCGTCGACCCGCTCCCCGTCGATCTCGTACGCCACGCACACCGGGATCCGATCCCAGCCGGTCAGGACGTCGAGCTTGGTCAAGAAGATGTCGGTGAGGCCGTTGATCCGCGTCGCGAACCGGGCGATCGGCGCGTCGAACCAGCCGCAGCGACGGGCCCGGCCGGTCGTGACCCCGCGCTCGCCGCCGATCGTCCGCAGCCGCTCGCCGTCGGCGTCGAACAGCTCGGTGGGGAACGGGCCCGAGCCGACCCGCGTCGTGTACGCCTTGAGGATGCCGCAGACCCGGGTGATCCGCGTCGGCCCGATCCCGCTGCCGGTGGCCGCACCGCCGGCCGTCGGGCTGCTCGACGTGACGAACGGGTACGTGCCGTGGTCGACGTCGAGCAACGTCCCCTGCCCGCCCTCGAGCAGGACGACCCGGCCGTCGTCGAGCGCGCGGTTGAGCAGGAGCGCGGTGTCGGCGACATACGGGCGCAGCGTCTCGGCGTAGCCGAGCAGCTGCTCGCAGACGGCGTCGACGTCCAACGCGCGCCGGTTGAAGACCTTGACCAGCACCTGGTTCTTGCCGTCGAGGGCGGCCTCGACCTTCTGCCGCAGGATCGACGGGTCGAACAGGTCCTGGACCCGGACGCCGATCCGGGAGATCTTGTCGGCGTAGGCCGGTCCGATGCCGCGACCGGTGGTGCCGATCTTCGCCTTGCCCAAGAACCGTTCGGTCACCTTGTCGAGGGTGACGTGGTACGGGGTGATCAGGTGCGCGTTGGCGCTGATCACCAGCCGCGACGTGTCGACGTCGCGCTCGGCCAGGCCGGCCATCTCCGCCAGGAGGACGGCCGGGTCGACGACGACGCCGTTCCCGATCACCGGGACGACGGAGGGCGTGAGGATGCCGCTGGGCAACAGGTGCAGGGCGAACCGGCGCTCCCCGATCACGACGGTGTGCCCGGCGTTGTTGCCGCCCTGGTAGCGCACGACGTAGTCGACGCGACCGCCGAGGAGGTCGGTGGCCTTGCCCTTGCCTTCGTCGCCCCATTGGGCGCCCACGAGAACGATTGCCGGCACGCCGGGAGCCTACCGGCCGGTGGTGACGCTCGCCCGCAGCCTGCGCACCGACGAGAACGCCAGCGCGACGAGGATCGCGGCCAGGGCGATCGCGGCCGCGACGAGGAACGCGGCCGCCAGGCCGACCCGGGCGACCAGTGGACCCGCCGCCGCCAGGCCGATCGGGCCGAACATGAGCGACCCCATGGCGTCGTACGACGACACGCGCGACATCGACTCGCGCGGAACGTGGGTCTGGAACGTCGTGACCCACAGGACCTGGAACATCTCGATCGCGATCCCCCACGCGAACGCCCCGATCGCGACGACCACGAGCGGCAGGGCGAGGGCGAGCGTCACGAGCCAGACGGGCAGTACGAGCGTGACGAGCATCCCGAACCGCATCGGGTACCGGATGCGGATCCGCGACGCGGTGACTGCGCCCACGAGGAGGCCGGCGGACATCGCGGCGAGGACGACCGCCCAACCGGCGGCCCCGCCGTACTCCTGCTGCGCGAGGACCGGCCCGAGCACCTCCTCGGCACCGCGCAGCGCCATGACGATCACGCTGAACGCCAGGACGACGACGACGAACCAGCGGATCGACGTGACCAGCCGCCAACCGTGCGCGAGGTCGCCGAGCATCGAGTTCCCGGACCGGTTCGGCCGCGAGACCCGGCGGAACGACAGGACCAGCAGGCCGGCGACGAGGAACGACGCGGAGTCGACCGCGATCGCCGGACCGGGACCGAACGCGGCGACGAGGAGGCCACCGAGCGCGTTGCCGGCGATCATCCCGCCGTTGGCGGCCACGCTCACGTACGCGTTCGCCGGTTGCAGGTGCTCGGTCGACCGCACGACGTCGGGGATCAGCGCCGGATAGGCCGGCCACCACAGCGCGTTCAGGACCCCGGTGGCGGCCGACAGCGCGACCAGCGCCGGGACCGTGACGGCGCCGGTGATGAACAGCGCCGCGATCGTCGCGCTGACGAGGGTGACGATGACGTCGGTCGTGCCGATGATGCGGGCCGCGCCGACCCGGTCGGCGATGACCCCACCGAAGGGCAGGATGACGATGAGCGGAACCGCCTGCGCGAACAGGATCAGGCCGAGGGTGTTGGCGTCGGCACCAGGCAGGTCGAGCACGCCGAAGGCCAGGGCGATCGGCAGGATGCCGTTGCCCACGTTGCTGACGACCCGGGAGGCGAACAGCCGCCGGTAGTGCGCGTTGTGCGCCAGGTCGCGCCCGTGGGTCACGGGATCTGTCCGAAGACGTGTCGGCGGACCCACGCGTGCATCGCGACGGCGGCTGCCCCGCCGACGTTGATCGACCGGGTCGAGCCGAACTGCGCGATGGCCAGCACCGCGGCGGCGGCGTCGACGGCGGCCGGACTCAGCCCGGTGCCCTCCTGGCCGAACATCAGGACGCACTCGACCGGCAGGTCATAGTCCTCCAGTGCCTGCGCGCCGGCGGTGTTGTCGACGGCGAGCAGGGGCAGGTGCTCGGCCGCGGCCCATGCGGCGAGGGCCGCGATGTCGTCGTGATGGTGGACGTGCAGGTACCGGTCGGTGACCATCGCGCCGCGCCGGTTCCAGCGGCGCCGGCCGACGACGTGGACGTGGCGCACGCCGAACGCGTTCGCCGTTCGCACGACCGAGCCGATGTTGAAGTCGTGCGCGAGGTTCTCGATCGCCACGTGCAACGCGTGCCCGCGGGCGTCGAGGTCGGCGACGATGGCCTCGAGGCGCCAGTACCGGTAGGCGTCGACGACGTTGCGTCGGTCGCCCTCGCGCAGGAGCACCGGATCCAGGCGCGGGTCCTCGGGCCAGGGCCGGGGCGCTGGTCCGACACCGGGCTGCGGCGCGGTCGGATCGAGCACGACGGCGACGATAGCCTGACCCGATGGACTTCCTGGGTGCCGTCATGTCGTCGTCGACGGCCCTCGTCGCCGTTCCCGCCCTCCTGCCGGACTGGCTCAACGCCGAGACGCTGTTGACCAGCCTGGGCGCGATCGCGTTCTGGGCGACGCTGGCGATCATCTTCGCCGAGTGCGGGCTGTTCACGTTCTTCCTGCCCGGCGACTCGCTGCTGTTCGTGCTCGGCCTGTTCATCGCCACCGGCGCGATCGACGTGAACATCTGGGTCGCGTGCGTGCTCCTGACGGCGTCGGCGATCCTCGGCAACGTCGTCGGGTACTGGATCGGCTACGCGGTCGGACCGGCGCTGTTCAACCGGCCGAACTCACGGATCTTCAAGCCGGTCTACATCACCAAGACGCACGACTTCTTCGACAAGTACGGGGCGGCCGCGATCATCCTCGCGCGCTTCGTGCCGATCGTGCGCACGTTCATCACCGCGTCGGCGGGCGTCGGTCGGATGGACTTCCGCCGGTTCATCACCTACTCCGCGATCGGCGGCGTCCTGTGGGCGACCGGGGTGACGCTGCTGGGCTACTGGCTGGGCAACATCGACTTCGTGAAGCGCAACGTCGAGCTGATCCTGGTGCTGATCGTGCTGGTCAGCGTGGTGCCGATGATCGTCGAGTACCTGCGCCACCGTCGGGCCGGCGCCCGCGACGTGGATCCGGTCTGACCCGGCCCGAAGCCACTCTCGACCGTCGATCGCGACGGCCACTCCCGACCGCCGATCTGGCGTCGATCCGGACTTACTCGAGGCCGAGGTCGGCGAGGGTGTAGGCCGCGCGGTAGGCGAGCCCCCGCTCGACGATCGCCGGGCCGGCCCCGCGGTCGACGATGACCGCGACGCCGACGACCCGCGCACCCGCCGCCGACAGCGCGTCGACCGCGGTGAGGACCGAACCACCGGTCGTCGAGGTGTCCTCGACCGCGAGGACGGACCGGCCGGCCACGTCCGGGCCTTCGATCCGCCGTTGCAGGCCGTGCTGCTTCTCGGCCTTGCGCACCACGAAGGCGTCCAGGCGCGAACCCGACCGGGCCGCGTCGTGCAGCATCGCCGTGGCCACCGGGTCCGCGCCGAGGGTGAGCCCGCCCACCGCGTCGAACGACCAGTCCGCCGTCAGCTCGCGCATCACCGTGCCCACCAGCGGCGCGGCGACGGCGTCGAGCGTCACGCGGCGCAGGTCCACGTAGTAGTCGGCCTCGCGACCGCTGGACAGGACGACCCGACCGCGCACGACGGCCTTCTGGCGGATCTGGTCCACGAGCGCGGACCACGCGGGTGTTGGCATGCGGCAAGCGTAGAGTCGCCCGCCGTGACCGCCGGAACCGTCCTCGTCCTGCCCGGCGGCAGCGCGACGGCCCGGTCCGCGCTGCTGCGCGTGATCGAGGACCTCGCGGTCGCGGCCGACGACCTCGACCGCGACGAGGTCGTGTTCGTCACCGCGGCCGACGGTCCGCCGGCGGCGTGGTCGGCGCGCGTGTGCGCCGCGATCGGCGAACTTCGCCCGCGCCCGCCGCTGACCGTGGCGGCTGCCGGCGACGGAGCCGTGCTCGTGCCGGCGGTCGGTCGCGCCCAGCGGGCAGCCCACCGCCCCGTGGCGCAGTACGTGCTGGTCGACCCCGAGCTGCCGGCCGTCACCGACTCCTGGCCGGACGCCCGGGTGAGTGTGGCCGTCACCGCGGCCGATGACTCGATCACGACGACCGCCCGGCTGCGCGGCTGGACGGTCCTCGACGCGTGACCCCCTCGATCTTGAGGTTCCACCGGGTGTTGAGCCCGGGCACCCGTCCGAACCTCAAGGTCGAGGGGGTTGGGCGCCGCTCTTGCGGGCACCGAGACCGGGGTGGCGTTGGCGGGTCGAGGTCGCCCGTCTGGCCAGGGATCGCGGACCGAACCGGATCGGCACGGACAGCGCGCGGTAGACCGCGCCGGCGACGCTGACCGACCGGCCGGCGGCCGCGTCGCGCAGGGTCGCCGCGACGACCCGGTCGGCGTCCAGCCACAGGAACGACGGCAGCGATCCCGTGTCGATGCCCGCTCGGGCGTGGAACTGCGTGCGGGTGAACCCGGGGGCGGCGACGACGGCACGTACCCCCGTCCCGGCCAGGCTCGCCGCGAGGCTCTCGGTGAACGTCGTCACCCAGGCCTTGGCCGCGGAGTAGGTGCCCCCGGGCAGCCACGCCGCCAGGCTGCCGACGTTGACGATCAGGCCGAATCCCCGTTCCACCATGCCGGGAACGGCCGCGTGGGTCAGCCGCATGACGGCGGTCACGAGGACGTCGAGGAGCCGCTGCTCGTCCTCGAGGTCGCTGCGCTCGAACGCCCGGCTCAGGCCGAAGCCGGCGTTGTTCACCAGGACACCGACCCGGCGGTCGACGATCAGCGCCGCCACGCGGTCGACGTCCGCCCGGACCGACAGATCGGCCGGAACCACCTCGCACGCCACGGCGTATCGGTCGGTCAGGTCGGCCGCGACCTCGGCCAGGCGGTCGGCGTCGCGGGCGACGAGCACCAGGTCCATCCCCTTGCGCGCCAGCGCGTCGGCGAACGACCGGCCGATGCCGACCGTCGCCCCGGTGATCACAGCGATGGCCACGTCGCCTCCTCGCGGGACCGCGGATCGCCCGGCCGGGTGATCTCGCACACGGCAACGTACCGTTGCCGTGTGCCCAACCGCCGATCGCTGGCCCGTGCCGTCCTCGGCGCCGCACTCGCGCTGGGCGTCGTCCTCACCACGACCGCGACCCCGGCCGCCGCGACCCGGCCGCCGGTCATCAACGGCGACGACGGCCCGCCCGGACAGCACGGCTACCTCGTCTCACTGCTCCTCGCCGACCGCTACGCCCGCAGCGGGGCCTACGACGCGCAGTTCTGCGGCGGCACGCTGACGACGCCGACGACGGTCGTGACCGCGGCCCACTGCGTCGTGGACGAGAAGACCGGTGCGGTGCAGTCACCGGACGCGCTGCTCGTCGGGATCGGCCCGAACCTGAAGTCCGCGTCCCTTCGCGTCGTTCCCGTCACGCGGATCGTGCCCAATCCGGCGTACACCCGGCGTACGGCGGCGAACGACGTCGCCGTCCTCGTCCTCGGCGAGCCGGTCGACGGCGTGCGCACGCTCCCGGTCGCCACCGGGTCAGAGGCCGCGGCGTTGACGACGGCCGGCGCGCCGGTGCAGGTCGTGGGCTGGGGGCGGATGTCCACCGCGGAGCAGACCTATCCGACGCAGTTCCGGGTCGGCCGCCTCGTGGTGTTCCCCGACTCCGCCTGCGGCAGCGGGGAGTCGTTCACGATCGACGGTGTCCGGTTCAACGGCTTCACCTCCACGCAGGCCGACCCGACGTCCATGCTGTGCGCCGCGGGCGTGACGTCGCGGGGGGCGATCGTCGACAGCTGCCAGGGTGATTCGGGCGGGCCGCTGGTCGCCGGGAACGGGGCCGACGCGCGCCTGGTCGGCATCGTGAGCTGGGGCAAGGAGTGCGCGACGAACTTCGCCGGCGTGTACACCCGGGCCTCGGCCGAATACGACTTCCTCGCCGAGCAGGGCGCGACCGCCACCCCGGTGCCGAGCATCGCGCCGACCCTCGCCGTCGCCCCCCGACCCGGCGGGCTGTTCGTCACGTTCGTCGCCGCGGTGGACGGTTCGCGGCCGACCGCGTTCGCGGCCAGCGTCGTGGATCCGGCCACCGGCCAGACCTGGACCTGCTTCACCGGACCGCGTCGCGACGGCGCACCGGCCACGTGCACCGTCGGCGGCCTCACGGACGGAACGTCGTACTCGGTGACGGGCATCGCCGGGACGCCGCAGGGCAACTCGCCGGTCGCCGGGCCGGTCGTCGCCACCCCCGCACCCGTGCCGGCGGTGGGCCGGATCGTCAAGGTCACGCGGAGCACGTCGCGGCTGCTGGTCCAGGTCACGGCGAGTTCGTCGCCGACCTCGCCGATCAGCAGCGAGCAGGTCATCTGCACGCCGACGGCCGGCGCGGCCCTCGTCGCCGACGTCCACGACGGCCGGGCGGTCCTCGTCGGCGTGAGCGGGCGGCGCTACGCCTGCGTCCTGCGCGCGGTGAACGACACCGGAGCGGCCGACTCGTCGATCGTCGTCGTCCGGGCCCGCTGACGGTCGCCGACCGGTCCGCCGGCCCACGCCGGTCGGCGTATGGTCACCGGATGCGCCGCGAACCGCCGCTCGTCCCGCGAATGACCGGGCACGCCACGACGGTGTTCGGCGAGATGTCCCGGCTGGCGATCGAGCTCGACGCGATCAACCTCGGTCAGGGCTTCCCGGACACCGACGGTCCCGACGTGCTGAAGGACATCGCGATCGGCGCGATCCGCGACGGCCGGGGGAACCAGTACCCACCGGCACACGGCCTGCCGGCGTTGCGCGCGGCGATCGCCGCGCACCAGCACCGGTTCTACGGGCTCTCGGTCGACCCGGACACCGAGGTCGTCGTCGCCACCGGGGCGTCGGAGGTCATCGCGTCCGCACTGCTCGCCCTGGTCGACGAGGGCGACGAGGTCGTCGTGTTCGAGCCGTGGTTCGACATCTACGCCGCCGGGATCTCGTTGGCCGGTGGCCGCCGGGTCGGCGTGCCGCTGGCCGGCCCCGCCCTGCGCCCGGACCTCGCGGCACTGCGTGCCGCGGTGACGGACCGCACGCGCGTGATCTTGCTCAACTCCCCGCACAACCCGTCGGGGATCGTGTTCACCGCCGCCGAACTCGCCGAGGTCGCCCGGATCGCCGTCGACGCCGACGTCCTCGTCCTCGCCGACGAGGCGTACGAGCACCTGTGGTACGACGATCATCGACACATCCCGATCAGCACGCTGCCGGGGATGTGGGAGCGGACGGTGACCGTCGGGTCGGGCGGGAAGACCTTCTCCTTCACCGGGTGGAAGGTGGGCTGGGCGAGCGGGCCGGCCGACCTCGTCGGGGCCGTCCGGGTCGTGCGCCAGCACCTGTCGTACGTCTCCGGTGGTCCGTTCCAGCACGCGCTGGCGGCGGGCCTGGCCCTGCCGGACGAGTACTTCACCGGCTTCCGCGCCGACCTCGCGGCCAAGCGGGACCTGCTGAGCGGCGGCCTGGCCGACCTCGGGATGCGCGTGGTGCCGACCCAGGGGACGTACTTCGTCACCACCGACGTGCGCCCACTGGGCTATCCGGACGGGCTGACGTTCTGCCGGGACCTCCCGCACCGTGCGGGGGTCGTCGCGATCCCGGTGCAGGCGTTCTGCGACGACCCCGCGATCGGCGGGCCCTACGTCCGCTGGGCCTTCTGCAAGCGGCCGGAGATCCTCACCCGAGCGCTGGATCGGATGGCGCTGGCGAAGCTGTCGGCGTAGCGGCCGTGGCGATCCTCGTCGACGACGCGGTCTGGCCGTGGCGATCACGGCTGTGGTGCCACATGGTGAGCGACACGAGCCTGGTGGAGCTGCACGCGTTCGCGACCTGGCTCGGGGTGCCCGAGCGCGCCTTCGGCGGGGACCACTACGACATCCCCGCGGAGGTGCGGGTGATCGCGCTGGCCGAGGGGGCCGTCGCGGTGACCTCGCGCGAGGTCGTGGCCGCGCTCTACGCGGCCGGCCTGCGCCGGCCGCCGGCCGCCCGCCGCCGCCCTATGCCCGGACGGTGAACTGCAGGTCCGCCCCGTCGGCCGCGGTGTCGAAGCGAACCGTGTCGCCGTCGCGGACCGCTCCGCCGAGGATCGCCTTCGCCAACTTGTCCCCGATCGCGGTCTGGACGAGCCGGCGCAACGGACGGGCCCCGTACGCGGGGTCGAATCCGCGGTCGACCAGCCAGGCCAACGCGTCGTCATCGACGTCGACCGCGATCCGGCGATCGGCGAGGCGTGCGGAGAGCAGCGCGACCTGGATCGTCGCGATCCGGTTGAGTTCGTCGCGGCCCAACGGCTCGAACATCACCATGGCGTCGAGCCGGTTGAGGAACTCCGGGCGGAACTGCTGCCGGACGACCGTCAGCACCTGCTCCTTGCGCTGCTCGAAGGGCACGTCCTGGTCGATCAGGAACATCGAGCCCATGTTCGACGTCAGGATCAAGATCACGTTCCGGAAGTCGACCGTGCGGCCCTGGCCGTCGGTCAGGCGTCCGTCGTCGAGGACCTGCAGGAGGACGTCGAAGACCTCCGGGTGGGCCTTCTCGACCTCGTCGAGCAGCACGACGGAGTACGGCCGGCGGCGGACCGCTTCGGTGAGCTGACCGCCCTCCTCGTAGCCGACGTACCCCGGCGGCGCACCGACCAGGCGCGAGACCGAGTGCTTCTCCCCGTACTCGCTCATGTCGATCCGGACCATCGCCCGTTCGTCGTCGAACAAGAACTCGGCGAGAGCCTTCGCCAGCTCGGTCTTGCCGACGCCCGTCGGACCGAGGAACAAGAAGGAGCCGGTCGGTCGGTTCGGGTCGGCGATCCCGGCCCGCGCGCGACGCACCGCGTCGCTGACCTCGCGGACGGCCTCGTCCTGGCCGACGACGCGTCGGCCCAGTTCCTCCTCCATCCGCAGGAGTTTCGCCGTCTCTCCCTCGAGCAGGCGGCCGGCCGGGATCCCGGTCCAGCTCGCGACGACCTGCGCGATGTCGTCGGCGGTCACCTCGTCCTGGACCATCGCGGCCCGCTCGGTGATCTCCGTCGCCGCGCGCTCGAGCTCGGCCTCGAACGTCGGGATCTCGGCGTACAGAATGCGCGATGCCTGCTCGAAATCGCCGGCCCGCTGCGCCCGGTCGGCGGTCGCCCGCAGGTCGTCGATGAGGACCTTGATCTCCCCGACGCGGTCCAGCCCCTTCTTCTCCTGCTCCCAGCGCGCCTTGAGCCCGGTCAGCTCCTCGTCCTTGTCCGCGATCTCCCCCCGGATCTTCGCCAGCCGCTCCAAGGAGGCCTCGTCGGTCTCCTTGGCGACCGCGAGCTCCTCCATCCGGAGCCGGTCGACCTGTCGTTGCAGGACGTCGATCTCCTCCGGGGACGAGTCGATCTCCATGCGCAGTCGCGACGCCGCCTCGTCCATCAGGTCGATCGCCTTGTCCGGCAGGAACCGCGCGGTGATGTAGCGGTCGGACAAGGTGGCGGCGGCCACGAGCGCGGAGTCGGAGATGACGACCTTGTGGTGGGCCTCGTACTTCTCCTTGATCCCGCGCAGGATCGCGATCGAGTCCTCGACCGACGGCTGGTTGACGAACACCTGCTGGAACCGCCGTTCGAGCGCGGCGTCCTTCTCGATGTACTTGCGGTACTCGTCGAGCGTCGTCGCGCCGA
>CAYMNG010000043.1:0-6289 GCA_964391765.1 uncultured Bifidobacteriaceae bacterium
GCGGGATGCAGAACGTCTTGTGCAGGTTCAGGTGCGAGACGTCGGCGCCGAACCGGCCCGGCTTGGCCAGGCCGACGAGGGCGTTGAGGTTCGCGCCGTCGACGTAGACCTGTCCCCCGGCGTCGTGGACCAGCGCGCACATCCGGCCGATCTCGGTCTCGAACACCCCGTGGGTGGAGGGGTAGGTGATCATCAACGCGGCCAGCCGGTCGGCGTGCTCGGTGACCTTCGCGGACAGGTCGTCGACGTCGACGTCGCCCCCGTCGTCGCAGGCGACGACGACGACCCGCATGCCGGCCATGACCGCGCTGGCGGCGTTCGTGCCGTGCGCGCTGCTGGGGATGAGGCACACGTCGCGCTCGGCGTGGCCGTTCGCCCGGTGGTAGGCGCGGATCGCGAGCAGGCCGGCGAACTCCCCCTGCGAGCCGGCGTTGGGCTGGACGCTGACGGCGTCGTAGCCGGTGATCTGGGCGAGCCAGCCCTCGAGTTCGCCGATCAGGCGCACGTACCCCGCGGCCTGGTCCACCGGCACGAACGGGTGTACGTCGGCGAACTGCGGCCAGGTGATCGGCTCCATCTGCGTCGTGGCGTTCAGCTTCATCGTGCACGACCCCAGCGGGATCATCGCCCGATCCAGCGCGACGTCGCGGTCGGCCAGGCGCCGCAGGTACCGCAGCATCGCCGTCTCGCTGTGATGGGCGGAGAACACCGGGTGGGTCAAGAAGGCCGACGTGCGGACCAGGTCGGCCGGGATCGCCGGGGCGGCGCGCACGTCGTCGTACCGCACCGTGGCGGTCGCCGGCCCGGCCACCGCCGCCGCGCGCCACACCGCCTCGACGTGCTCGGCGGTCGTCGTCTCGTCCGTCGTCGCCGAGACCGTGTCGGCGTCGACGAGGCGCAGGTTCACCCCCTCCGCCAGGGCCGCCGCGACGACCTGCGCCGCCCGGCCGGGGACGGCCCAGCGCACGGTGTCGAACAGGGCCGGCGCCGGCACGTCGGCTCCGCCGGCGCGCAGGCCGGCGGCCAGGGTCGCGGCCCGCTCGGCCACGCGGCGGGCGATCGCGGTCAGTCCGGCCGGACCGTGGTACGCCGCGTACATCGACGCCATGACCGCCAGGAGGACCTGCGCGGTGCAGATGTTGCTCGTCGCCTTCTCCCGGCGGATGTGCTGCTCGCGGGTCTGCAGCGCCAGGCGGTAGGCGGGGTTGCCGTCGGCGTCGACGCTGACCCCGACGAGTCGACCGGGCAGGCTGCGCTCGAGGCCCGAGCGCACCGCGATGTAGCCGGCGTGCGGCCCGCCGAAGCCCATCGGGACGCCGAATCGCTGGGCCGAGCCGACGACCACATCGGCGCCCACCTCACCGGGCGGGGTGAGCAGCGTCAGGGCGAGGGGGTCCGCGGTGACGATCGCCAGCGCGCCGAGCCGGTGGGCCTGGTCGACCAGTGCGCGCAGGTCCACGATGCGCCCCGACGAGCCGGGGTAGCTGACGACGACGCCGGCGAGCGTGCCGTCCGCGATCGGCGCGAGCCCGTCGGTCAGGTCGGCGACGACGACGCGAACGTCGATCGGTTCGGTGCGGGTGCGCAGCACCGCGATGGTCTGGGGGTGGGTGTCGACGTCGACGACGACGACCGGATCGTCCCCGCGGGTCGTCCGCACGGCCAGGGCGACCGCCTCGGCGACCGCCGTCGGCTCGTCCAGCAGCGAGGATCCGGCGACGGGCAGGCCGGTGAGGTCCTCGATCACCGTCTGGAAGTTCAGCAGCGCCTCCAGCCGGCCCTGGGAGATCTCCGGTTGGTACGGGGTGTAGGCGGTGTACCACGCCGGGTTCTCGGTGATGTTCCGCCGGATGACGGCCGGGGTGAGCGTGCCGTGGTAGCCCAGGCCGATCATCGACGTGACGAGCCGGTTGCGCTCGGCCAACCGCCGCAGCTCGGCCGTCGCCTCGGCCTCGGTCGCGGCCGCGGGCAGGTCCAGCCGCTCGTGCCAGGCGATCGTCGCGGGCACCGCGGCGGCGGACAGTGCGTCGAGGTCCGGGTAGCCGACGAGGTCCAGCATGCGCTGTCGGGCGTTCGCGTCCGGGCCGATATGGCGATCGGCGAACGAACGGTCGCCGTTCGCGTCCGGTCGGGGGGCGGCGGTGGGCTGCGTCTCGGTCATGGCTGCGCCTTCGTCCGGGCGGGTCTGTCGCGGTGGGTGATCCGCACCCGGGTCAGGTCCGCCACGGGCAGCCGCATGCTACCGGGCGATCGGATCGGGCCGGCGCGGTCCGCGGGACCGGCATCCGCCCGTTACCGGCATCCGCCCGCTCCGAGGCCGCGCGGTGTTCAGCCGGCGGCGCGGCGGGCCCGGCGGGCGGCGAGTTCGTCGGCCGCGAGCACCTCGGCCGACGCGGTGCTCGAACCGTCCGGCGCCTCGCTCGGCAAGGTCGCCAGGCTCCCCTCGACCTCCCGCCACACGCTGCCGACGGCGATCCCGAAGACGCCCTGACCGCCACGGACGAGGTCGATCACCTCGTCCGCGCTGCGGCACTCGTAGATGCTCGCGCCGTCACTCATGATCGTCATGCCGGACAGTTCGGACCCGTCGCGCTCGGCGAGGTGATCGACGGCCGCGCGGATGTTCGGCAGCGAGACGCCGGTGTCGATCAGGCGCTTGACGATGCGCAGGACGAGGATGTCGCGGAACCCGTACAGCCGTTGGGTGCCCGAGCCGGCCGCGCCGCGAACGGTCGGGACGACCAGGCCCGTGCGGGCCCAGTAGTCCAGTTGGCGGTACGTGATGCCGGCGACGGCGCAGGCGACCGGACCGCGGTAGCCGACCCCGGCCGGCAGGGGCCGCAACTCCTCGTCGGCGAACAGGACCCCCTGGTCGATCGGCGTCGAATGGCTGGCCGACGACGCCGCCGTCGGCTGCGTGATGCCGTTGCTCACGGATCCATCCTCCCGGCTCGGTCGGCCCCGATACGGGCGCCCGACTCGTGTCGGAACCGACGCTAGGGGCGACGTGTCGGCCGGTCAAACCCCCGTCACGGTGTGTCGTCGGGCAAAGTCTCGACCTCCCGCTCAGGGTTAGCCCGGCCCGATCAGCCGAAATCCTCCGGCGAGATGTGGTCCAAGAACTCCCGGAACTGCGCGACCTGGTCGTCCGCGGCCGCTGCGTCGACGTCCGCGTCGGCCGGGTCGGACTCCTCGGGCAGCTCGATGCCGGCCTCGTCCAGCACCTCGGCGGCGCCGCTGATCCGCGCGCCCACCCGGATCGCCAGCGCGATCGCGTCGCTGGGGCGGGCGCTCACCTCGACTCCGGACGCGAAGACCAGGACCGCGTAGTACACCCCGTCGCGCAGGGCGGTGATCCGGACCTCGACGACCCGGGCGCCCAGCGCCTCGATCACATCGCGCAGCAGGTCGTGGGTCAGCGGCCGGGGCGGAACGATCCCCTGCTGGGCGTAGGCGATCGCCGCCGCCTCCGGGGCGCCGACCCAGATCGGCAGGTACTTGCCGCCGCCGGTCTCGCGCAGTAGGACGACCGGCGAATTGGACGGCATCTCCACGCGGACGCCGACGACCTCGAGTTCGCGCACGCGTCCAGGGTAACGCCGGTGGGCCTCAGCCCGGCCCACTGCGGACCAGTTCGGCCCGCAGCAGGCTCGATCGCAGTTGGACGAGGAGCGCGGCCAGTTCCCGGACCGTCTCCTGGGCCCGCGCCCGGCCGTCGCGGTCACGCGGGTGCGCGTAGGGGGTGGCCATCTGCGTGATCAGCCCGACGTCGCGGTCGGTGTCGCGCCGGAAGAACTTCAGGTGCCGCGGTTCGATGCCGAAGGTCGACAGTCGCGCCACGACGCCGCCGATCGCCACCGCGTCCTCGTCGTAGTGGCCGGTCGGGGTCGCCCAGATCAGCCCCGCCTGCTCGAGCTGGGCGACGTACGCCTCGTCCAGGCCGGTCTGCTCGGCCAACTCGGGCCGGGTCAGGCGCACCCGGCCGGCGCCGGGGCGGAAGTCCGCCTCGCTCAGGCCGGTCCCGGCGACGGGCCGGGCGTCGGCACCGTCGTGCGCGTCGGCGATGTGCTCACGGATGACCTTCAACGGCAGGTACTGGTCCCGCTGCAGCCGAAGCACGGCCCGCAGCTGGTCGACGTCGCGCTGCCCGAAGCGCCGGTAGCCGGACGAGGTGCGCTCCGGCGACACGAGCCCCTCGGCCTCCAGGAACCGGATCTTGCTGATCGTGACGTCGGGGAACTCCCGGCGCAGCAAGGACAGCACCTCGCCGATGCTGATCGTGCCGGACAGCGGGATCGGTTCGCCGCCGCTCATGGGTGCGGTTCGAGTCCGAGGAGGAAGACGAAGCGGAACTTGCCGATCTGCACCTCGTCACCGCCGACCAGATGCTGGTCGTCGACGCGGACGCGGTTGACGTAGGTGCCGTTCAGGCTGCCGACGTCGTGGATCGCCCACCCGTCCGGGCCGTGGCGGAACTCCGCGTGATGGCGGCTGACGGTGACGTCGTCGAGGAAGATCGCCGCGTCCGGGGCGCGGCCGACGGTCTGCACGGCGACGGACTGGTCGAGGACGAACTCCTGGCCCTCGCCCGGGCCGCGGTGCACGACGAGCAGTCCGTTCCCGCTCGGCAGTTCGAACTGGGTGCCCGAACCGACGGCGCTGATCGGGCCGGTTCCGGTCCCCGGGCCGGCCGGGATGATCGAGGTGATCGACCCGGTGTGCTCGATGCTCTCGAACGCCTCCGCGGTCAGCGGCGAGCCGCACGCTCCGCAGAACCGGTCGTCGGCGTCGGAGGCGTGACCGCAGTTCGGGCAGTCCATCGGCGGGGTCAGCCCTGCTCGGTGATCGCCCGGTACTCCGCGGCCGACAGCAGCGCGTCGACCGCGCCCGGGTCGTCCAGCCGGACGTCGAACATCCACCCGGCCTCGTACGGACCGGTGTTCACCAACTCCGGGGTCGCGTCCAGGTCGAGGTTCGTCGCGACCACCTCCCCGGCCACCGGCGCGTAGATCTCGCTGACGCTCTTCGTCGACTCGACCTCACCGCATGCGGCCTCGGCCTCGAGCCGGGAACCCACGGCCGGCAGCGACACGTACACGATGTCGCCGAGGGCGTCCTGGGCGAAGAACGTGATGCCCACCCGGGCGGTTCCGTCGGTGTTCGACCGCACCCACTCGTGCGCCGCCGTGTACCGAAGATCGTCGGGGACCATGGGCTCCTCCTTCGCGCGAACTGTGGGCGAACCGCGTGCCGCCGGCCTAGCCGCCCGCCTCGGGAACTGTAACGGAGATCGACACCTCCGGCGCCGCGGACACCGAGAAGTCACCGCCGCGCGTGCGCACGGCGTCGGCGACCCCGCCGGGGATGCTCAGCGCGGTCGCCATGGTGTCCGGATCGCCGATCGCGACGATGCGGATCGGGGCGCCGACGGGCTGGCCGTCGGCGACCACGCCCTGCGGGCTGTCGCCGAACCAGGTGTCGACGACGACCCGGGCCGGGCCGACCTGGATCGCCTCCGCACCCGCGTCGCGCAGTTCCTGGACCGCGTCCAGGACGGTCGCCGCGTCGACGCGGCCGTCCGGATCGGTGATCAGCACCGAGATGCCCGGCCCGATGACCGGCGTCGTCCCGGTGAGGACCTCGAGTACGGCCAGGCGCCGCTGAGCCTCCGCGGCCGCCTCGTCCGTCGAGCCGGCCCGTAGTTCCCGCTCGACGCCGGCCAGGCGGGTGAACTCGGTGTCCAGGCGCTCCTGGCGCCCGGTCAGGTCGTCGAGGATCTGGACCAGGTCCTCGGTGCGTGCGGTGCGCCACCGGTCGTCGACACCGGTCCGGGTGACGGCGACCGTCACGAGCAGGCCGAGGATCGCGAACAGCACGCCGATCACCAGGTGCGGGCGGCTGGGATGCAACGCGGCCCGACGCAGCAGCGCTCGCGCCTGGCGGGACTGCGCCTGGCCGGCCGGCTCGGCCGGCGCGTTCGTCGGCTCGGTCATGCTCACGCCCGGAACAGGATCCGGCGGATGGCCGCGGCGTTGGCGAAGATCCGCATGGCGAGGACGACCACGACACCGGTCGACAACTGGGCGCCGACCCCGAGCTGATCGCCGAGGAACACCAGGACCGCGGCGATCAGGACGTTCGACAGGAAGCTGACGACGAAGATCCGCTCGTCGAACCGTCGCTCGATCAACGCCCGGACTCCGCCGAAGACCGCGTCGAGCGCCGCGACGATGGCGATGGGCAGGTACGGCTCGGCATTGCCTTCCACAGCCTGCGTGCCGTCGACCTC
>CAYMNG010000043.1:6299-20495 GCA_964391765.1 uncultured Bifidobacteriaceae bacterium
GGCCGACGGCGACGCCGACGAGCAGGCCGATGACAGCGATCACGGGACTGGCCCTTCAACGTCGGATCGGGCGAAGCGCGGGATGTGCGCCTCGCCCGCGGGCAACGCTATGTCACCGGTGGCGACGCTGGAGACCAGGCCGTAGGCCTCGTGCAACGAGTCGAGGATCGTCTGCAGGTCGTCGTCGGTCGGCCGCGTGGACGTCCCGATCGCCTCGACCCGATAGGGCGGCAGCACGGGTCGGTAGTTCACCAGGATCGACTCCCCCGCGCTGCGGATCGCCGACTGCGCGGTCAGCCGCTGGCCGTTGATCGCGATCCCGGTGGCGCCGAGCTTCCACAGTGCGTTCACGACCAACTGCAGGTCCCGGTCCAGCACCCGGTTCATCGGTGCGGTCTGCGCACCCGGTGCGTCGTCGAGGGTGACCGTCAGCCCCGGCCCGACCAGCCCGGCGGTGCCGGCGGCGTTCGCGAGCCGATCGATCCGCGCGTCCGTGGCCGTCGCGGTCCGATCGTCGAGCAGACGTGCCCGCAGGTCGTCGACGCGCGCGGTCGCCTGGTCGACGGCGGCCTGGCGGTCGTCGACGGACGTCGCCAGCGCTGCCACCCGTTGCTCGAGTTCGGCATGGGTCCGGATCCGGGTGTCGGACGTCGATCGGACCATGAGGATCGCCACCGCCGCGATGACCCCGACGAGTGCGGCGACCAACCCGGCGAGGACGGCCCGGGGCAGTCGCGTGCCACCGGCGCCGGGCGAACCCGGATCCACGTCGGCGTAGTCGTCGACGGTCGCCAACGCGATGAACTGCCCCAGCAGCCCGTCGACGTCGGTGCCGACCGGACCCGAGGTCGACGGCGCGGTCCGGCTCACGCGGCGGCCTCGATGATCCGTTGCCAGTCGTCCAACAGCCGCACGGCGGTGAGCGCGTCGGCCGCCTCCGCGTAGCAGGTCAGCAGGGCCTGGTCGTCGGCCGGGAGCACCAGGCACCAGCTGCCGTCGGCCTCGAGGATCCGCACGCCGTCGAGGGTGTCCAGGTCCCGGTCCCCCGCAGACTCGCGCACGGTCCGCATCACCGCGGCACGCCGGTGCCAGGGCACGGTCACCGTCCGTGACACGACCGACGTCGCCGGGATCCGGGCGTTCAACTGACTCAGGGTCAGCTCCGTGCCGACCATCAGCGCCAGCAGCATCATCAACGCGGCGACCGCGTCCGGTCCCGGTCCGACCGCGGGGAGCACGAACCGACCGCGACCATCGCCGGCGAGGATCGCGTCGGCCTGGCCCGCGACGGCCGCGAGCGCCGCCGAGCCCGCCCCGATCCGACGCACGCCGACGCCGTGGTACGCCGCGACCTGCTCGGCCAGGCGACTGGCGGTTACGGGGATCGCGACGACGCCGCTGTGCCGGTTCGCGGCGACGAGGTCGAGCAGGATCAGCAGCATCCGGCCGTCGTCGATGACCCGGCCGAGTTCGTCGACGACGCTCAGCCGCTCCCCGGCCGGGCCGATCCGGGCCCCCAGGTGCGCCCCGGACGAGACGACCAGCCCGGCCAGCCGCCGCAGCGCCGCGTCGCGCGCGGGCGCCTGGTCGGCCGCCGCGTTCTCGTCGAGTGCGGCACCGAGGGTGAGGACGTCGGTTCCGACCCGGCCCATCATCATCGACAGGACGTTCACCCCGGGGCCGCCGCCGGCGTCCAAGACCAGGCGGGGGTGCCCGACCCGGATCGCGTCGAGGTTGATCTCGGCCGCGACGTCGTTGGCGTAGTCGTCGAGCACCCGGTGCGGGGTGCTGATGTCACCGATGTCGGCGGTGAGCGGGCGTCGGAACTCCTTGCGCGTGAACACCCGGTCGATCGCCTCGCGCTGCTGGGTGCTCACCTCGCCGCCGCGCTCGTTGAGGAACAGCACGTCGATGCTGTCCGGCCGGCCCGGCGTCGTCCGCAGGATCACCCCGCCGGCGGAGTAGCGCGCCGTGTCGTTGCGGACCAGTGCGGTCGTCACCGCCCGCAGGTCGCGGACGTTGAGCCCCGCGGCGGTCAGCGCCCCGGCGAGCGCACGGTTCAGTGCGCGCGCGGCCCGCGAATGGTCGCGCCCGACGCTGACGGTCGCGCCCTTCGGCAGGGTCGTGGCGAACGCCGCGGCCAGGCGCACGATCCGCTCGGGGGTCATGTCGACGTTCACGATGCCGCGCACGCCGCTGTCGCCGAACACCTGGCGCTGGGCCGGCGACTCCCACACCACGGACTCGTCGACGACCGAGCCCTCGTCGATGGTCTTGCCCGGGTACACCGCGACGTCGGTGCCGACGACCGCGCCGTCCATGACGGTGCATCCGTCCGCGATGACCGCGCCCTCCAGGAGGCGCACGGCGTGTCGCACCTCGGACGCCCGGCCGACGATCGCCCCGCGCAGGTCGGCGTCGTTCCCGACGAACACGTTGGGGTGCAGGACACAGTGGTCGACGACCGATCGTGAGCGGATGAGGGCGTTCGTGCCGACGACGGTGTAGGGGCCGACGACGGCCTCGGCCTCGACCTTCGCGAACGGCCCGATGTACACCGGTGGCCGGAGGTCGGCGTACGGCGACACCTCCGCCCCGGTCGCGATCATGACCCCGGGGGACACCTCGAACGCGTCGATCCCCAGGTCGACGCGTCGGTCGAGCACGTCGCGTTGTGCGGCCATGTAACTGCCCAGCGTGCCGACGTCCTCCCAGTAGCCCTGCGTCAGGTGGCCGTGGACCCGGGCACCGGCCTGCAGCAGGGCAGGAATCACGTCGACGGCCCAGTCGCTCGGGCTGTCGACGGAGATCAGGTCGAGCACCCGGGGGTGGACGACGTAGACCCCGGTGTTGACGACGTCGCCGGCCACCTCGCCCCAACTCGGCTTCTCGACCAACGACTCGACCCGGCCGTCCTCGGCCATCGACACGACGCCGAAGCTGCGCGGATCGTCCCGACGGGCCACGGCGATGGTGACGTCGGCGTCGGTCTCCCGGTGCCGAGCGTGCAGGGCGGTCAGGTCCATGTCGGTCAGGCAGTCGCCGCTGATGACCAGGACGTCGTCGTCGGCCAGCCAGCTCTGCGCGTATCGCACGCTGCCGGCCGTCCCCAGCGGGCGCGGCTCGGTGAGGAAGCGCAGCGCGACGTCGTCGAGGTGGTCGACGCTGAAGTACTTCAGCACGACGCTCGCCTGATGCTGCAAGGTCACGACGCAGCGATCCACCTTGTGCCGGCCGAGCAGGTGGATGACCCGCGCGAGCATCGGCTCCCCGACGATCGGCAGCAACGCCTTCGGGACGGCGGTCGTCAACGGGCGCAAGCGGGTACCCGCCCCGCCCGCCATCACGACCGCCTGCATCACGACCCCGTCTCAGGCAGGCCCGTTCACCGCGTACGCCTGCTGCGCGTAGCGTATGCCGGCCCACCAGTACAGGTAGGTGCCCCACAGCGCGAACGCCCAACCGAACGCCGCGACGGCCGTGCCGAACGCCGGATTGTCGGCGAGCAGCAGGAGCGGGAACCCCCACAGCAGGCAGAACGTCGCCGCCTTGCCCACGTACGTGACCGGCAGCGCGACCCGACCGTGGCGCCGCAGGCGCGGGAGCAAGGTCACGAGCATCAGTTCGCGTGCGACGAGGATCCCGACCAGCCACCACGGGATCAGCGACCGCAGGGCCAGGCCGAGCAGCGTGGCCGCGATGTACAGCCGGTCCGCGATCGGGTCCAGGAGGACGCCCAGGTCGCTGCGCTGGTCGAGCCGACGGGCGAGGTAGCCGTCGACCCAGTCGGACACCCCCGCGGCGACCAGCAGCAAGAACGCCGCGGTGTCCGCGTGCGGGACGAGGACCAGCCACAAGAACACCGGTACGCCGAGCAACCGGGCGGCACTGATGGCGTTGGGGATCGTCCACACGCGGGCGGCCGGGTCGGCCGCCGGCCGCTCACGCGGGCCGGGGGTCATCAGTGGTCACGACGGGGATCTCCGCGGTCCGGTCGACGTCGTCACCTGTCGCCGGCTCGTCCGCCGGGGGTGACGGTTCGTCCGCCGGGGGCGGCGTCTCGTCCGCCGGTTCGTCCGCAAGTTCGTCCACCGGGGGCGACGGCTCGGCCCCGACGACCGGTTCGTCCGCCATGTTCGCCGGCTCGGCCGCAGTGTCGGCAGCAGTCTCGGCCGCGGCCTCCCCGGCCACGGTCGCCGGCTCGGCCCCGACGACCGGTTCGTCGGCCACGGTCGCCGACTCGGCAGCAGTGTCGGCAGCAGTCACGTCCGCGGCCTCCCCGGCCACGGTCACCGGCTCGGCCTCGACGACCGGTTCGTCTGCCCGGGTCACCGCCTCGTCCTCGACGACCGGTTCGTCTGCCCGGGTCACCGCCTCGTCCACCGGGGACGACGGTTCGCCCGCCACGGTCGACGGCTCGGCCGCAGCGTCGGCGGCAGTCTCGGCCGCGGTCTCCCCCGCCACGGTCGACGGCTCGGCCTCGGCGACCGGTCCGCCGACCTCGTGCGCGCCCTTCGGCCGGCGCGCACGCACGGCGAGCAGGACGAGCACGACACCGGCGATCAGGGCGACCAGCGCCGCGACGGCGAGCCACAACGTCCAGGTCCGTGCGCCGGGAACGGTGAAGTCCGCGGCCAGGGCGACCGGCCCGACCGGGGCGCCGTCGGACCGCGCGACGAGGACGGTCAACGGCCGGCTCGTCGGCACGTCGATCAGCGCCGTCGGGCCGGCGGCCGCGGCGAGCCACGAGCCCGACCCCGGTGCCGGCAACGGCAGCGTCCCGGGGATCAGCCGGACCTGCCACCCGTCGGCGTCGTGCAGTCCGACGGCGTACGCGGTGCCCTTGACGAACGCGTCGACCTGGTCGGTGGCGGCGGCCCCGACGAACATGTCGGTCTGCGTCCCATCGGGTTTCGCGCTGTGCACCGCCAACTGCGTCCGTCCGACCGCGTCGAGGTACGGCACGCTGGCGCCGAATCGCGCGACGTCGAAGACGATCGCGGTGTCGGTGTCACCGGGCACGACCGTGCCGAGATCCATCCGCAGGCTGCCGCCGTCGGCGAACGTCGCCTGCCCCCAGCCGGCGAGCGAACCGAGGACGACGGCGAGCAGGAGCGCCACGACACCGCAGACGCCGAGCAGTACGCGCTTACCCACCGTTCCTCCCGACGCCGATCGACCGCAACGCTACAAGGCGGCCGGCCGATCACCGGCCCGCCACGAGGTACACCGTCGCCCCGACGCCGACCGCGACGACCAGCGCGCGCAGGACCGGTCGTGGCAGGCGACGGGTCAGGCGGCCGCCGACGTAGCCACCGGGGATCGCGCCGGCGGCGATCGCCAGCGCACCGATCCACACGATGCTCCCGGCGATCGCGAACACGACCATCGCCGCGACGTTCGCCGCGCCGCCGCACAGGTTCTTCGCCGCATTCGATCGATGCGGATCGCGGTCGTAGACGACGCCGAGCACCGCCATGAACATCACCCCCTGCGCGGCACCGAAGTAGCCGCCGTACACCCCGACCAGTCCGGTCCACGGCCACAACGCGCTCCGGCCGGCGACGTCGCGACCGCCCACGGCCCGGCCGATCAGCGGCTGGACGGCGACGAGGACGGTCGCCATGCCCACGAGCCAGGGCACGAGCGCGACGAAGACCTTCGCCGGCAGCGCGACGACGAGCGTCGCCCCGACTGCGCCGCCGACCGTCGAGGCCAGGACGGGCACCGCGAGCAGGCGCATCCGATCGGCTAGCTCGGCCCGGTACGCCCACGCCGAGGTGAACCCGCCCGGCGACAGGCCGGCGGCGTTCGTCGCGTTCGCCATGACCGGCGGCACTCCCGCGGCCAGCAGCGCGGGGTAGGTCAGCAAGGTGCCCGAACCCACCGCCGCGTTGATCATCCCGCCGCCGAAGCCGGCGACGAGGAGCAGCAGGAACGTCCCGGAGGTCACGACGTCGACGAGCCCGCGGTGCGGCGAGCGAAGTACCGACCGGCACTCGCGGTCACCGTGAGGGGCAGGCCGAAGACCCTCGTCAGCGCCTCGTCGGTCAACGTCGTCGCCAGCGGGCCGGCCTCCTCGACGCGACCGCCGGCGAGCAGGGCCAGGTGCGTGAAACCCGCCGGGATCTCCTCGACGTGGTGGGTCACCAGCACCAGGGCCGGCGCCGCCGGGTCGTCGGCGAGCGCGGCCAGCCGATCCAGCAGGTCCTCGCGACCGCCGAGGTCCAGTCCGGCCCCCGGCTCGTCGAGCAGCAGGAGTTCGGGGTCGGCCATCAGCGACCGGGCGATGAGGGTCCGCTTGCGCTCGCCCTCCGACAAGGTCCCGAACGTCCGGTCGGCGAGCGTCGCCATCCCCCAGGTCGCCAGCAGCCCGCGGGCGCGCTCGTGGTCGGCCGGGTCGTACTCCTCCCGCCACCGGCCCGAGACCGCCCAGGCACCGGTGAGGACGACGTCGTGCACGCGCTCGGACGCGGGGATCAGCCCGGCCGCGTCGGCACCGGCCCAGCCGATCCGCGGCCGGACCTCGGCCAGGTCGACCGCGCCGAGCGTCTGGTCGAGGACGACGACGTCGCCGGTGGTCGGGAACAGCCGGGCACCGGCGACCTGCAGGAGCGTGGTCTTACCGGCCCCGTTCGGACCCATGACGACCCAGCGTTCCCCGGTGCGCACGACGAGGTCGACGTCGCGCAACAGCCAGGTCGGCCCACGGCGCACGCCCACCTCGGCCAGCCGGACGACCTCGCTCACGGCGGCCACCCTAGGGCGTCGCCGCGACGGGACCGGCACTAGCGTTGAGCCGGCCATGGACTCCCCACGACGCACCCTGCTGATCACGCTGTCGGGCAACGACCGACCCGGCGTGACGCGCGGACTGTTCGCGGCACTGGCCGACCACCCGGTCACGGTGCTCGACCTCGAGCAACTGGTCGTCCGGGGCCGGCTCGTCCTCGCGGTGCTCGTCGGCGTCGACGGCGACGACGACGCGATGGCCCGCGCGCGCAGCGCGGTCCGCCGGATCGCCGCCGATCTCGACATGGACGTCGAGACGGTTCCCGGCGCGGCCGAGGACGACGAACGCCGGCGCAACCGCGTCCAGGTCGTGCTCATGGGGGCGCCGCTCACCCCCGCCGCCGTCGCCGCCGCCGCCGCGCAGATCGCCGACCGCGGCGGCAACATCGACCGCATCCGGCGGATCGCGTCCTACCCCGTGACGGCGATCTCCTTCGAGGGGTCCGGCGTCTCGGTCGACGCGCTACGCCGGCCCCTGGCCGCGATGGCGGCCGAGCACGGTGCCGACGTCGCGGTGCAGGAGGCCGGCCTCGAACGGCGCGGGATCCACCTCGTCGTCCTCGACGTCGACTCGACCCTCATCCAGGACGAGGTCATCGACCTGCTCGCCGCGCACGCCGGCGTCCTCGACCAGGTCGCGGCGATCACCGAGCGCGCCATGGCCGGCGCGCTGGACTTCGAGGCGTCGTTGCGCGCCCGGGCCAGCCTGCTCGCCGGCCTGCCGGCGTCGGTGCTGGACCGCGTGCGGGAGCAGATCACGTTGACCCCCGGCGCTCGGACGCTGTGCCGGACCCTCCTGCGGCTGGGGTACCGGGTCGCGCTGGTCTCCGGTGGGTTCACGGACGTCATCGCCCCGATCGCGGCGGACCTCGGCGTCACCGACGTGCGGGCGAACACGCTGCGGATCGTCGACGGCCGACTCACCGGCGAGGTGGTCGGCCCCGTCGTCGACCGGATCGGCAAGCGCACGGCGCTGGAGGAGTTCGCCCGCCGTTACGCGATCCCGCAGCGACGAACCATCGCGATCGGCGACGGGGCGAACGACATCGACATGCTCGCGGCCGCGGGCCTGGGGGTGGCCTTCAACGCCAAGGCGGCCGCGCGCGACGCCGCCGACACGTCGGTCAACGTGCCGTACCTGGATTCGGTGCTGTTCCTGCTGGGGATCACGCGCGAGGAGATCGAGTCGGCCGACGAGCGCGAGGGCCTGCCCGGGCGGCCGTAGACCGACCGGTTCAGCCGCGCGGCACGGCGTACGCGGTGACGCGCATCGTGCCCCGGCCGGCCAGCGCGGCGGCCAACGGTTGCTCGCCGGCGTCGAGCACGGCGATCGCGCTGGTCGCGAACCTGGCGAGCGCCGCCCGCCGCAGGTCGTCGTCGACGGCGAGGTGTTCGACGAGGTCCGCGAGCCCGGGGTTGTGACCGACGAGGACGACCAGGTCGCTGACCGCCGCGGCGTCGGCGGCGACGGCGAGCAACGTCGCCACGTCGGCTTCGTAGACGTCCGGCTCGTCCTGCGCGACGACGGCGCCCCACGCCCCGCCGGCCGCCGCCCGCGCCGCCGCCCACGTCGCCTGCGCCCGGCGGGCCGTCGACACCCGGACCGCCGGCGCGGGTCCGTCGATCGCGACGTGGTCGGTCAGCCAGACCCCGACCCGGGGCGCGTCCCGGCGCCCGCGGGGGTTCAGCGGCCGGTCGTGGTCGTCCACGCCCCACGGATAGTCGCTCTTGGCGTGCCGGATCAGCACGAGGCGCCCGGTCATCACCCGCCCTGGGAGTGGATGCCGCCGTCGACGTGGACGATCTCGCCGGTCGTCGCCGGGAACCAGTCCGACAGCAGCGCGACGCAGCCCTGCGCGGCCGGGACGGGGTCGGTGAGGTCCCAGCGGATCGGTGCGCGCTCGTCCCACATCCCCTCGAACTGCTCGAACCCCGGGATGCTCTTGGCCGCCATCGTGCGCACCGGGCCGGCGGCGACGAGGTTCACCCGGATGCCGTCCGGGCCCAGGTAGCGGGCCAGGTAGCGGGCCGTGCTCTCGAACGCGGCCTTCGCAACGCCCATCCAGTCGTACTTCGGCCACGCGATCGTCGCGTCGAAGTCCAAGCCGACGATCGCCGACCCCGGGCCGAGCAGCGGCCGGGCCGCCATCGCCAGGGACTTCAGCGAGAAGGCCGACACCTGGACGGCGACGGCCACATCCTCCCAGCGGGTGTTCAGGAAGTTGCCGCCGAGCGCCTCGTGCGGCGCGAAGCCGATCGAGTGCAGCACCCCGTCGAGTCCGTCGACGTGCTCGCGCACCCGGTCGGCCAGCGCGTCGAGGTCGTCGGTGCTCGTGACGTCGAGCTCGACGACGGGCGCCGGTCCGGGCAGGCGACTGGCCGTCCGACGGGTCAGGTTCGCCGCCCGGCCGAAGGAGGTCAGGACGACCTGCGCGCCCTCCTCCTGCGCCAGCCGGGCGACGTGGAACGCGATCGACTCGTCGGTCAGCACCCCGGTGACGAGGATCCGCTTTCCGGCCAGCAGTCCCATGCCCGTCCCTTCGTCGTCCGGTGCCTCGTGCGGCGCAGCCGGCGCGTTCGCGCGGCCCGTCGTCAGTGGCCCATGCCCAGTCCGCCGTCGATCGGAACGACCGCCCCGGTCACGTAGCCGGCGCGGGCCAAGAACACGACGGCGTCGGCGATCTCGGCCGGCTGAGCATAGCGAGCCAACGGGATCTGCCCGAGGATCGCCGACCGCTGGGCGTCGTCGAGGACGGCGGTCATGTCCGTCTCGACGAATCCGGGCGCGAGCACGTTCACGGTGATGTTCCGCGACCCGACCTCCCGGGCCAGCGACCGGGCCGCGCCGACCAGGCCGGCCTTCGAGGCCGCGTAGTTCACCTGCCCCGCCGAGCCGAGCAGTCCGACGACGCTGGCGACGAACACGATCCGACCGGACCGGGCCTTGATCATCGGCTTCAGGGCCCGGCGGGCCAGGCGGATACTGCCGGCGAGGTTGGTCTGCAGGACGGCGTCGATGTCCTCGTCCGACATCCGCATGAGCAGCGCGTCACGGGTGATGCCGGCGTTGGCGACCAGCAGGTGCACCGGTCCGAAGCGCTCCTCGACGTCGGCGAACCCGGACTCGATCGACGCCGGGTCGCTCACGTCCACGGTGACCGCCACGAGCCCCTCGGGTGCCTCACCGGATCGGCTGCCGACGACGACGTCGTACCCCTCCGCGCGTAGGCGCAGCGCCGTCGCGAGCCCGATTCCGCGGTTCCCGCCGGTGACCAGCGCGACCTGTCCCATAGCCCTGCCCTTCCGTCGTGGCCCGAGGCTAGTCCGTCGGGGAGTCCCGCAGATCCCCGGCCGCGCGATGTGCGACGGCCGCGGCCAGCCTCGGCGGATCAGGAGCGCTTCGGGCTCCCGGCACCGGCGCCTACGTCACCGTGTCGAGTCTGCGGACCTTCGGAACGCCTGCGGCCCGCTCGTCGGCGAGATCACATGCGGTCTGCATCGCCAGCCAGGCTCGCGCCGTGCCGACCCCCGCGGCCTCGAGGCGCAGGGCCAGGTTGGGCGAGATACGCGCGTGCTCGTTGATCACCCGGCTCAAGGTCAGGCGCGTCACGCCCAGGCGCTCCGCTGCCTCGAAGACGCAGACACCGAACTCGGCCAGGACGTCTTCGCGCAAGACCGCGCCCGGGTGCACGGGATGCTTCATGCTGTCCACGCTCCTCAGTGGTAGTCCTGGTAGTCCACGAGCTCCCCATCACCGTCGCCGGCACCCATCAGGCGTCGACGCCGGCGGTGTGCGGGCGCAGGAGGAAGCTCAACGGGATGATCCCCAGCGGCAGCCAGACGGACAACGCCGGCGTCAGGACGGACGCGACGGCGATCACGACGAAGTAGCCGGCGAGGATCGGCCCGCGGGCCAACAGCCGGGTCGACGTCGGCGCGGCTGACTCCGACAGGTCCGTCCGGCGACGCATGCGCCAGGCCATGCCGGTGCCGAGCAGGCTGATCGCCGCGAGCAGCAGCCAGTAGACCATGGCGGTGCCGCCGGCGCCGTGCGCTCCGAAGACCTCCGACTCGCCGTACATCGAACTGATCCACGGGAGCAGGACGATCAGCAGCAGCCAGAAGGTGTTCAGCCACACGATCACCGGGTCGAGGTGACGCAATGGGTTCAAGATCCGGTTGTGCGCCAGCCACATCACGATGACGACGAGGAACGTGAACGCGAACGAGTAGATCTGGCCGGCATTGGCGCTCAGCACGTCCCACACGCGTTGCCCTGCCTTGGGCGCACCGATGTCCACCAGCGGGAGGGCCAGCAGGGTGATCGCCACGGCGACGACGGCGTCGGAGAAGTTGATCAGCCGGTCGACCGACCGGCGTTCGGAGTTCGCTTCCGTCATCGCCCGGACCTGCCCCTCGTCCTCGTCCGCGAACCGCGGGCCGCCTCGTGCGCCGCGGCCGCCTATCTTGGCCTACCGTGGAGTCATGCCGAAGGGCGATCCGATCTACACGATCACCGACGCCCAGCGCGCGCTCAGCGTGGAGCAGGCCGGCCGCACGCGCCGGTACCTCGTCTCGATGGGCTTTCGGACGGCGTGCTTCGTCGCGGCGGTCTTCGTGCCCGGGTGGCCACGGTGGGCCCTGATCGCCGGCGCGCTCGTCCTGCCCTACCTCGCCGTCGTCGCCGCGAACGCCGGCCGGGAGAACGACGAGCCTGGCCAGACCGGGGTCGCCCCGCCGTCGCGGACGGCGCTGCCGCCCGGCGACGCGCGTCCGAGGCTGAACTGACCACGGTCGTACAGTGAGGCGGTGATCTGGCCGCTGCTTCGTACCCGGCGGTGGCTGGGCTTCACCGTCGTCGTCGTCGTGGCGATCGTCGGCTTCGGCCTGCTGAGCCGTTGGCAGTGGGCGCGCGCGGAGGAGCACCGCGCCGAGCGGCTCGCGCTCGCCGCGTCGGCGGCGGCCACCCCGATCCCGATCGACCGGGCCAGCGCCCCCGGCGACGGCGACCTCTTCCAGGCCGTCACGGCGACCGGGAGGTACGAGCCCGGCTCCGGGGTCCTGGTCCGGCGCCGACCGTTGGACGCCCGTAACGGGTTCTGGGCCATGACCGCGCTGCGCCTGGCCGACGGGCGCTCGGTGTGGGTCGCCCGCGGGTGGCTGCCGGCGACCCAGGACGCGCTGGCGACACCACCGACCCCCCCGCCCCCGTCCGGTCCGGTGACCGTGACCGGGTACCTGCGCCCGATGGAGGCGGCGGCACCGGACGCGAACGAGGGGATGCCGACCGGGCAGGTCAACGCGATCGCCCCGACGACGCTGCCCCCGGTGCCCGACCCGATCGGCGGCTACGTCCAGTTGGCGACCTCGTCCCCGGCGCAGGACGACCTGGTCACCTTGCCGCTGCCGAGCGTCGACGAGTCCCGCAACGTGTCCTACGCCGTGCAGTGGCTGCTGTTCGCCGTCGTCGCCGTCGGCGGCTGGTACTACTTCCTGCGTCGGGAGGCGCGCGAGGACGCATCGCGCGCCGACGCCGCGCGGGGGCAGGGTTCTCGCAGCGAAGGAGTGATCTGACATGGACCTGGGTCTTGCCGGCCGGACGTACGTCGTCACCGGGGGTAGTACGGGCCTGGGCCTGGCGACCGCGCGTGCCCTGGTCGACGAGGGGGCGAACGTCACCGTCGCGGCGCGCTCGACCGGACCGCTCCAGCGCGCCGTCGCCGGCCTCGGCGACCGTGCGCACGGGGTGGGTGCCGACCTCGCCGACGAGTCGGCGGCGGCGACGTTGGTCGCGGCGGCCCGGCAGCGGTTCGGTCGTGTCGACGGCGGCCTGATCAGTGTGGGCGGCCCGCCGGCCGGGACGGTGCTCACCACGACCGACGCGCAGTGGCGCGCGGCGTTCGAGTCGGTGTTCTTGGGGTCGGTCCGGCTGGCGCGGACGCTGTGCCAGGCGATGCGCGACGACGGCACGGCCGACGGTGGCGCGATCGCCCTGGTCTTGTCCACGTCGGCGGTCGAGGTGTTCCCCGGCCTGTCGACGAGCAACGGCCTGCGACCGGGCCTGGCCATGCTCGTCAACGACCTGGCCCGCGAGGTCGGCCCGGTCGGCATCCGGGTGCTGGGCCTGCTGCCCGGGCGGATCGCGACCGACCGCATGGCCGGCCTCGACGCGGCCAGCGGCGACGCGGCGGCCGCCCGGGCCGCCGCCTGCGCCGACATCCCGCTGGGCCGGTACGGCGAACCGGCGGAGTTCGGCCGGCTCGCGGCCTTCGCGCTCAGCCCGGCGGCGTCCTACCTGACCGGCACGGTGATCACCGTCGACGGGGGCGCGACGCGTCACCCGTGACGGGGCCGCCCTCCCCCGCCGCGTCGACCGTGAGGTTCCACCGGGAGATTCGCGCCCGGACCCGGTACAAGCTCAAGGTCGCGGGTCGGGAGCCGCGTCGTCGCGTGCGGACTCGCGGACCGCGGACTCGCCGAACCCAGGCTCGCCGAACCCAGGCTCGCTGAACGCGGACTCGCTGAACTGCGTGCGATACAGGTCCGCGTACAGGCCGCCGGACGCGAGCAGATCGTCGTGCGTGCCGCGCTCGACGATCCGGCCACCGTCGAGGACGAGGATCTGGTCGGCGCGCCGAACCGTGCTCAGCCGGTGGGCGATCACGACCGACGTGCGCCCGACGAGCGCGGAGTCCAACGCGGCCTGCACGGCCGTCTCGCTCTCACTGTCCAGGTGCGCGGTCGCCTCGTCGAGCACCACGACGCGCGGGCTCTTCAACAGCAGCCGGGCCAGCGCGATCCGCTGCTTCTCACCCCCCGACAGCCGGTGCCCGCGATCGCCGACGACCGTGTCCAGCCCCTCCGGCAGGCGATCGACCAACGCCCGGATCCGCGCCGCGTCGCAGGCCGCGAGCAGATCGGCCTCGGTCGCCTCCGGCCGGGCGTAGGCGAGGTTGGCGCGGATCGTGTCGTGGAACAGGTGCGCGTCCTGCGAGACGACACCGACCGCGTCGTGCAAGGACTCCAGCGTCGCCGACCGCACGTCGGTCCCGCCGATGCGGACGGTCCCGGCGGTGACGTCGTACAGCCGGGTCAGCAGCGCGCCGGTCGTCGTCTTGCCCGCACCAGAGGGACCGACCAGCGCGGTCAGCGTCCCGGCCGGGACGGTGAACGTGACGTCGCGCAGGACGTCGGCCGCAGGTCGCGCGGCCTCCTCCACCGCCGTGACCTCGAGCGAGGCCAGCGACACCTCGTCGGCCCGCGGATACCGGAAGTGCACGCCGTCGAAGGACACCGACAGCGGCCCGGCGGGCAGGTCGCGGGCGTCGGGAGCCTGCCGCACCATCGGTTCGAGGTCGAGCACCTCGAAGACCCGCTCGAAGCTGACCAGCGCCGTCATCACGT
>CAYMNG010000044.1:0-20159 GCA_964391765.1 uncultured Bifidobacteriaceae bacterium
GGGGTCGACCTCGACGGGGCGTTCGCCGACTTCGTCGTTCGCCCGCTGCGCACGCTCATCCCCGTCGATCCAGAACTCCCCCCGGCCACGGTCGCCGTGGCCACCGACGCGCTGGCCACCCCGTTCCACGCGCTCAGCCGCGTCGGTCGCGTCCAGCCCGGCGAGACCGTGGCCGTTCTCGGCCTCGGCGGCATCGGGAGCAACGCGGTCCAGATCGCCAAGCACCTCGGCGCACGGGTGATCGCGATCGGCCGCAGCACACCGAAACTCGAGTTGGCCGAGCGACTCGGCGCCGACCTGCTCGTCCGCTCGGGCGACGGTGTCGACGCGGTCCGGTCCGCCGTGGGCAACGTCGACGTCATCATCCAGTGCGTCGGCGATCCGACCATGGACCGATTCGCGATCGACGTCGCGGGCTTCCGCACCCGGATCGTCCTCGTCGGCACGTCGCTGGGCCAGTTCTCGGCGTCGGCCACCGACTTCGTCTGGCGCGAACTGGCAGTGCTGGGGAGCCGGGGGTTCGTGCGGCAGGACATCGTCGACGTCCTCGACCTGGTGCACTCCGGCGCCCTCGCGACCGAGCACCTGACGCGGACGACCCGACCACTCGAGGAGGCCAACGCCGCCCTCGACGACCTCGGTTCCGGTCGCGCGTTGCGAACCGTCCTCGTCAACGACATCTGACCCGCCCACCTCGACAAGGAGAAGACGTGGAACTCCAGGGATTCACCGGACGCACGGCGATCGTGACCGGCGGAGCGAAAGGGATCGGCCGTCGGATCGCGGAGACCCTGCACGGACTCGGCGCGAGCGTCGCGGTCGGGGACCTGGTCGCGCCCGAGATCCCCGGTTGCCTGAACGAGCAGCTCGATGTCACGGACGAGGAATCGATCGACCGCTTCGTCGCGCGGGTCCGCGCCGAGGCGGGGACGCCGTCGATCCTCGTCCTCAACGCCGGCGTCTTCCATGTCGAGGCACTGGAGAACACGTCGACCGCGATGTGGAACCAGACGATCGGGGTCAACCTGACCGGTGCCTTCCTCGTCGCGCGGGCGGTCCTCCCGCTCATGCGCGACCTGGGCTACGGGCGGGTGCTCACGATCGGGTCGAGCGCCGGCATCACCGGCGGGTCGAAGAGCATGGCGGCCTACGCGGCGTCCAAGGGCGGCGTCATGGCGCTGGCGAAGTCCATCGCGGCGGAGTACGCGCCGTACGGCATCACCTCGAACGCCCTGGCCCCCAGCCTGATCGCCACCGACATGGTCGGCGGCATCGCGGACCTGAAGGATCGCGTCCCCGTCGGTCGCCTGGGCGACCCGCAGGACGTCGCCGACGCGGTCGCCTACCTGTGCTCCGAGCACGCCGGCTTCGTCACCGGCGCCGTGCTCGACGTGAACGGCGGCTTCCTGATCCACTGACCGCCGTCGCCGCCTGCCGCGCGCAACTGCCGGGCGTCCGCGGCTACCGAGCGCCGGCGGCGACCTTCGCCGCGGTCCGCCGCGACCGCGTCCCGACCGTCGTCAGGCTCTCGCGGGGGGTGTAGATCGTCGGCACCGTGATCGTCGTCGCGTCGCCGCCGCCCAGCATGTCGAGCATGACCCGGGCCGCGGTGGTGCCGATCTCGTTCGGGTCACGCGCGACCGAGGCCAGGCTCGGCGTGGACACGTCGAACAGCGGCCACTCGTCCAGCGCGACGAACGCGACATCCGTCCCCGGGGTGCGCCGCAGTTGACCCAGGGCCCGGATCGCGCCGGCGGTCGTCAGCACGCCGCCGGTAACGATGGCGGTCGGCTCCGGTCGACGCGACATCAGGCGGATGACCTCGGCCTTGCTGAAGTCCGAGGTGAAACTGCCGATGGAGATCAAGGACTCCTCCGGCACCGCGCCCGCGCTGGCGAACGCGTCCCGGTACGCCCGCAGTCGCTCGCGGGTCGAGCGCACGTCGAGCGATCCGGTGATGAGCGCGATCTTGCGATGGCCGCGAGCCAGGAGGTCGTTCGTCGCGGCGAGGACACCGCTGTAGTGGTCGCACAGCACCGCGCCGACGTCGAGGTCCTTCACCTCGCGGTCGAGCAGCACGATCGGGCCGGTGAACCGCTCGAGCGCCCGACGCGTGCCCGCGGCGACCTCGGACTCCAAGGAGACGATGAGCCCGTCGACGCGCCGCCGCCGCAGGAGCTCGAGGTTGTCGGCCTCGGCGTCGGTGTCGCCGTCGGAGTTGACCAGGAGCATCGAGTACCCCGCCGCGCGCAACTCCTGTTCGCACCGGCGCGCGATCACGGCGAACAACGGGTTGGAGATGTCGCGGATCAGGAAGCCGACCGTCCGGGTCGACCCGCTGCGCAGGGACTGCGCCAGCATGTCGGGTTGGTAGCCCAGCTCCGCCGCCGCGTCCTCGACCCGCTTGCGCATGCCCGCGGACACGTCCGGATGGTCCGACAGGACCCGCGAGACGCTGGAGAGCGCGACACCGGCCCGTTCGGCGACGTCACGGATCGTGACAGGAGCTTCTCGGTCCTTCTCCGCCATCGATTCCCCCACGTTTCGCGGTGTGTCGGTGTGGGACGACCCTAGCGCAGCACGACCTCCCAAGCGGCCCGAAAACCACTGGGAATCGTCACAGTTCCACGCGGTACTGCGCGACGAAGTCCTCGTCGAGCTCCCAGCCGAAGCCTGGTGCGGTCGGGAGCACGAGATGGCCGTCGACGAAGTCGCCACGGTTGGCCAGGAGGTTCCAGAAGATCGGATCGCGGTTCGGCGAGAAGACCTCCGCATACGTACCGTGCGGCACCGAGGCGAGCAGCGGCGCCGCGACCTGGGCCTCCTCGTGATGACCGAGCTGGACCTCGAAACTCGAGGCGAGCGAGGCGACCCGCCGCCACTCGGTCGGGCCGCCGCCCCACGAGGCGTCGTAGTTGCACACGTCGATGGCGCCGTTGAGCATCATCTCGCGCATGCCGACCCGGCTGATCTCGCTCTGGCCGGCCGCGACGTTGACGTTGCCGCGCAGGCGAACGTCGCGCAGGCCACGCCAGTCCGCGTGCCACCTGGTCGGCTCCTCGAACCAGCGCAGGTTCACCTCGTCGCGGATGTGGTCGAGGAAGGCGAGCGCCTCGGGGACCGTGTAGCCCTGGTTCGCGTCCACGACGAAGATGAAGTCCTCGGGCACGCGATCGCGGGCGAAGAGCAAGCGCGCGGCGTCCTCGTGCGGTGCCCGGGCGCCGATCTTGAACTTCATCCCGACCAGCCCGTGGGTGCCGGCGAACTGCGCCCGCTCGCGCTCGAGGTCCTCCTCGCTGCTGCCGTAGTAGCCACCGATCGCGATGACCGGGATCCGGTCCCGGTAGCCACCCCACAACTGCCACAGCGGCAGGCCGGCGACCTTGCCCATGGCGTCCCAGACCGCACTGTCGACGCACGCGATCGCCTGCATCGGGATCGCCCGATCACGCAACTGGTCCAACGTGACCGGCACCATCGAATGCCATACGCGCTCCGGCTGGGTGACGTCGAGTCCGACCACCAGCGGCGCGATCTCGTCGTGGATGATCGACAGGACCTCGTGCTGCTCCTCGTCGGTGTCGGCGTTGTAGCTCTGACCGACGATCCCGTCGGACGTGTGGATGCGCGTGATGATCGTGCATCGATTGCGCATCTTGTAGTAGCTGCCCTTGTACAGGTGCTTCAACGGCACGCGCAGCGGGATCGTCTCGATCCGCTCGATCGTGGGCATTCGTCCTCCGGATGGTCTTCGCAACGTTACTGGAAACGATACCATCGGGATGGGGCGTGTCAAGCAGCCGAACCGGTCGACTCCCTCAGGCCATGAACCAGCCGCCGTTGACGTCGAGCGTGACGCCGTTGATGTAGTCGGACTCGGCGGCCACCAGGAAGTCGACCGCCCGCGCGACGTCGGCCGGGGTTCCCAGCCGTCCGACCGGGATCAGCGCGCGGTACTCCGCGAGCTGATCGTCGTCCAGGTGCGCCATCATCTCGGTCCGGATCCCTCCCGGTGCCACGGCGTTCGCGGTGACGCCGGACGGACCGTAATGTCGCGCGACGTACTTGGTGAAGGAGATCAGGCCGGCCTTGGTCGTGTTGTAGACACCGGACGACGCGTACCCGCCGGTGCGGGCCCCGACGCTCGACATGTTCACGACCCGACCCCACCCTCGAGCGACCATGCCCGGCAGGACCTGCTGGGTCAGGACCATCGCCGCCCGCAGGTTCACCGCCAGGACCGTGTCCATGTCGTCGACGCTCGTCTCCTCCAACGGACGGTCCACCAGGACGGCGGCGTTGTTGACCAGCACGTCGATCGTTCCGACCTCGTCGACGACACCGGCGCACGCGTCGGCCGAGGCCAGGTCCGCGACCACGGTCCGCGCCAGGTACGGCGCGTCGTGCGGATCGCGGTCCACCCCCACCACCCGGTGCCCGGAGTTCGCGAGCCGTTCGGCGACCGCTGCTCCGATACCACGCGCCGAACCGGTGACCAACGCTGTTCGCATGCCCTCTCCCACGATGCTCACGCCAGTGTCAGGAGCCTGCGCGGATTCGCGACAAGCATCGTCTCGATCTCCTCCTTCGTGCAGCCCGCCCGCGCGAGCAGCGGCACGACGTGCGCGAACAGGTGGTCGTAGCCCCAGCCGCCGAACCGGTGGAGTCGGGTCCGGACGCCGACGTCCTGGGACAAGAAGACCCGGTCGGTGTAGCCGCCTCGCACGAGTTCTGCGACGGCATGGGCGACATCCCAGTCGCTGGGCGCGTAGCGCCCCTCGCCGAGCAGGCTGTGGTCGAACCCGAACAGGTCGAACGCGAGGTTGACCCCTCGATCCAGGAGCGAACGCAGGTGGTCGGCATCCAGCGCCGCGGTAGTCATGTGGTTGAGCAGGACGCGGTCCGGCGCGATCCCCCCGGTGATCGCCGCGTCGATCGCCCGGTGGCCCTCGCGACCCCACGGGTGGATGTGGATCGTGACGGCCCGTCCGGTCTCTCGACCGGCGACCGACGTCGCGGTCACGACCGCCAGTTCGGAGTCGGTCGCCGGATCGTTCGTCCCGACCTCGCCGAGGATCCCGGGCCGGATGCCGGTGTCCGCGCCGCCGACCCGACACTCCTGCACCATCGCCGCGGCGAGCACGTCGACGCTGCGGCCCGCGGTGCGGCGGCGGTGCGTCGCCTCCAGGTACCAACTGCCCCCCATCACGATGTGCAGCCCCGTCCGGATCGACAGTTCGGCCAACGCGCGCGGATCGCGACCCAGGTCGACCGGTGTGGCGTCCACGACGCAGCCCACCCCGTGCGGCGCGAGGTACGCGAGCTCGGACTGCACGAGGTCCAGGTCGGTCAGGTCGTAGTTCGCGGTGTGGACCCCGGGATTCCACCTCGCCTCGCCGGCGACGCAGCAGTCGAACTCCGCGGTTCCGCTCGCGACGTACCCGTGCTCGGCCACCAAGGGGCGAAGGTCGACATGGACGTGCTCGTGGATCAGCGTGCGGCCGAGCTCACCCGCGTCGACCGGGCCGCGGACCGTCCACGCCGTCGTACCCGGCCCGGCCTCACCCCTGTCCATCGGCCGCATCCTGGGCCGCGCGCTGCTCGGTCGCATCCTGGGCCGCGCGCTGCTCGGTCGCATCCTGGGCCGCGCGCTGCTCGGCCAAGGCCGCGGAGCCGAACACGGTCGGCTTGGTGCGGCCGACACGGGTGTAGTACTCCTCGGGGACCGCGGTCGGATCCTTGAACATCTGCCACTGGCAGTACTGCCGGCGCTCGGGGTCCGCGTCGGGGTACCTCGGCGGGTCCACGACCCGAACCGGATACCCGAACGCCTCCATCGGCATCTCCTCCATCAGGCGGATGCAGTGCGTGCAGTAGTGCCCGATGCCGGTGGACCCGTGGTTCCAGGAGTGCGGCTCCCGGCTGACCGTCCAGTTGTAGGGCGCCTCCATCCGCGACGGGGTCCCCTCGATGCTGTCGCCGCGGATGCTGCGCCCACCTGAGCCACACGGATCGAACCGCAGGACGTACCGGTCGTCCAGCTCGGTGAGCTCGAAGTCGCCGGTCCGGTCCAGCCCGACGAGGTGGGCGCGCATCGACTCGCACGCGACCATCATCAGTTGGTCCAGGCTCTCGGCCCACGTGCGGTTGGCGATATCGAAGCTCGAGTAGCGCCAGTTGAACAGCGGGCGGATCGCCGCGTCCCACATCTCCCCGATCGCGGCCTCGCCGAGGTTGGCGACGATCGCGTCGATCAGCCCGTAGGAGTGGTCCCCGTCGCGGTCCTTCACCCGGCGCCAGGTCTCCCGCGCGACCTCGAGGTGCTCGCGCGCCGCATCCCACTGCCCGTCGAGCAGTGCCTGGCGGCACTCCCGGCCCGCGGACTCGACCTGCTCCATCAACTCCGCACGGACGAAGGGCGCACCCGAGGGAAGGTGGAGCAGGGCGATCACGCGGGCATCGGCGTCGGCGATCGCCTCCGCTGACATTCCCTTCTGCGCCATGAACTCTCGCAGATCCGGGTTGATCTGCGTGTACATCCCGTAGATGACGTTCGCCTCGAAGAGGAAGAAGTCCAGGTACTCGACCGCCTCGGTCGATGCCGATCGGTCGATCGCGTCGACCGTCTTCGTGTACGTCCCGACCGCCTGATCCGCCCAGCTCCCGGTTCGCACCGCCCGGCCCAGCGCGGCCGATTCCGTGAAGAACTCCGATGCCGTCACTGTCCACCCACCCGTCACGTGAGGTCGCCGCACGCCGGTCGACGCGGACCGGTCGAGCGTAGCACTTCCTGGCTGTCGTTACCAGAACCGTTTCCAGCCACCAGTCGCGATTCGGGCGCCCGGAGTCCTGCCGACCGCGGTCCGGTCGATCTCGACCAGGCAGGCCGCGAGGTCACCGCCGACCTTCGGGGACGCCGGTGCGAGCGCTGCGGTACGCGATGTCCAGTGCCTCCACGGTCCGCGCGCCGAGCTCGCCGGGCGAGCAGTTGTCCGCGGACCCGCGCGCGGCCGCGACGAGTGCGTCGATCGGGCCTTGGCAGTGGATCGCGCCGTCGCCGCCGCCGACCTCGGCGAAGGTCTGGGTGCCGTCCCGGAAGATCGAGACGATCTCGCGCTGCAGGTCCACCTGGAGCTGACCGGCGGACCCGATCGCCCGTACCTCCAGCGCGTGCTTGTTCGCGTCGGCGGCCAGGTGGGCCGACCCACCCGAGAGCACGCCGATCGCGCCGCCGGAGCAGCGGAAGGCCATCGCGTCGTGGAGCTCGACGGGGGCGTCGAGCGAGCTGGCCATGTAGGCGAATCCGGATTCCACGCGCGCATCGGTCAGCCACAGGCCCAGCCCGAGCGCGTGACTGAGCTGTGCCTGTGCGTAGCCGCCGCCGCCGACCCGCGGATCCGTCCAGGTCGCCGCCTCCGGGACGGCGTCCTGGTCGGCCTGCGGGTAGGAGCCGGTGTTCGACAACAACTCGCGGGTCGTCGAGGACATGACGATGCTCAGCTGCTCGAGGTCACCGATGCCGATGTCGTCCATCATGCGTTTCGCCTGTCGCACCATCGGCAGGTAGTTCGCCCCGAAGGCGACGATCACCTGTCGATCGGCGACCGCGGCCGCGTCCACGAGCGACCACGCCTCGGTCGGGTCGATCGTGAAGGGCTTCTCGCACATCACGTGGGCCCCCGCCGCCAGCGCCGCTGCGGCGTGCTCGTGGTGGAAGACGGCCGGGCTGGACACCACGCACGCGTCGATCCCGGCGTCGATCACGTCCCGGTAGTCCTCCGAGGCGATCGAGAACCCGAACCGGTCCTGGATGCGGCGCAGTTGCGCGGTCCCCTTGCGGGCCACCGCGACCAGGTCGACGTCCGGGTGTCGCTGCAGGTTCGGGATGTGCGAGGCGACCGCCCAACTGCCGGCCCCGATGACCCCCACGCGAATCCGACTCACCGCCGTGCTCCTTCCCGCTCGTTGATCCGATCTCGGGCACTCCCGCCCGCGGCGCGCATCAGTCGTCGTGCCCGATGGCCTGCCGCAGCGCGCCCGCGAGGTTCACCCCCAGACGGTGGGCCGCGATGCTCACGGCGTCCCGGTACCAGCTGCCGTGGATGAGTCCGCCGAAGGACAGGTACGTGGTCGGCACCCCCGCGGCGTCGAGCGCACGCGCGTATGCGGCGCCCTCGGCCGCGAGCGGGTCCAGCGCGCAGGTGATCACCGTCGCGGACGGCAGGTCGACGAGTACCGGATCCACGAGCAGGTCCGCGTACCGCGGCCGCTCGTCGCCGACGTAGGTCTGCCAGTAGTGCTCCATCGCCGCGCGGGTCAGGAAGTACCCCTCACCGAACTCGCGGTAGGAGTCCGAGGTGAAGTCGCGCGTGACGACCGGGTAGACCAGGAGTTGGTGATCCAGTCGCGGTTCGCCCAGGTCCCGGCTCATGAGGGCTACCGCCGCCGCCAGGTTCGCCCCGGCGGAGTCACCGCCGACCGCGACGAACGACGCCAGGTCGCCGAGTTCGGCCCGATGGCCGACGGCCCACGCCGTCGCGTCGTAGCAGTCGTGCAGACCCGCCGGGAACCGATGCTCGGGCGCGAGGCGGTAGTCGACGCTCACGATCGCGGTCTGCGCGTCCCTGGCCAGTCGTCGGAGCATCCGATCGACCAGGTCCAGCGACCCGATCTCCCATCCGCCGCCGTGGAAGAACACCAGCAGCGGGAGTCCCGGTCGATCCTCGGGTCGATAGAGCCGGCCACCGACCGCCCCGTCACGCGTCGGGATGGTGAGGTCCCGCACCTCGTGGATCTCGATCGCCGGCCGCATGTCCTGCACGGTCAGTTCGGCGTTCGCCCGCAACTGCTCGGGGGTCAGGCGGGCGAAGTCGCGCGCCGACGGGTCGAAATCCGCCAGCAGCCGCGCGATATCCGGGTCGACATAGACCATGGGACCTCCGGTGACGCCCGCCGCCGGCCGGGACCGACGGATGTTTGGTAACGTTTCCGGTACGCACCGTACACGACGCGGGAGCCACCGGCGAGCCGTTCGCCCGGCGATCGCCGGTCAGCCGGTGCGCGAGACGACGTAGTCGCACAGGTCGCCGAGGATGTCCCGCGCCGGCCCGGCCGGCAGGTCGGCGAGGAGTCCACGGGCGGAGTCCGCCCAGGCATGGGCCTGCCGGCGGGCCGCGGCCAGCGCCGGATGGGCGCGCAGGAGCGCCAGGGCCTCGGCGTGCTCGGCGTCGTCGGGCAACGGCCGCCGCAGCAGTTCGCGCAGACGGGCCTCGGCCGGGTCGTCGCCGGTCAGCGCGATCAGTCCGGCGAGGGTGATGACGCCCTCACGCAGGTCCGTGCCCGGCGTCTTGCCCGACTGCATCGACTCCGAGGTGATGTCGACGAGGTCGTCGGCCAGTTGGAACGCGACGCCGATCCGCTCCCCGAACGCCGTGAGGGTCTCCACGTGCTCGGCAGCGGCGCCGGCCATGAGGGCGCCGTAGCGGCCCGACGCCGCGATGAGGGACCCGGTCTTGTCCGCGACGACCTCGAGGTGGTGGTCGATCGGGTCCTGTCCTTCGCGCGGGCCGATCGTCTCGCGGATCTGCCCGGTGCACAGTCGCTCGAACGTGTAGGCCTGGATGCGCACCGCCTCCGGACCGAGATCGGCGAGGATCGCCGACGAGCGGGCGAACAGGAAGTCGCCGGTCAAGATCGCGACCGTGTTGTCCCACCGGGAGTTCGCCGAGACCGCACCTCGACGCATCTTCGCCTCGTCCATGACGTCGTCGTGGTACAGCGTTGCCAGGTGCGTGAGCTCGACGACGACGCCGGCCGGGACGACCCCTCGCGCGTCCGGGTCGCCGAACTGCGCCGCGAGCAGGACCAGGAGCGGGCGAAACCGCTTGCCCCCGGCTTCGACGAGGTACCGGGACGCGTCGGCGACGAACGGGTCGTCGCTGGCGACCGCCGTCCGCAGCGCCTCCTCGACCTCCTCCAGGCCGGCGGCCAGACGCACGGCGAGGCCGTCGTCGGGCAGGGCCAGGCCCAGCAGCGAGTCGGTCACCGGGGCAACGTACTACGACGCCGCTACCGGACGAACACGCCCGCCTGGCTCACCAGGTCGAGCACCGGCCCCGGCACGATGCCCAGGACGAGGGTGACGGTGGCGCCGGCGGCCAGGGCGATCGTCGTGAAGGCCGACGGCACGACGACTGACGCGGTGTCCTCGCTCGGGTCCGAGAAGTACATGAGGACGACGACCCGGATGTAGTAGAACGCCGAGATGACGCTGGCGACGACCGCGACGATGACCAGCCAGCCGAAGCCGGCCGCGATCGCGGCCGCGAAGACCCCGAACTTGGCCACGAACCCGCTGGTCAGCGGGATGCCGGTCAGCGCGAGCATGAACAACGTGAACAGCGCGGCGACCACCGGCGAGCGTCGCCCCAGCCCGGCCCACTTGGACAGGTGGTTGGCCTCCCCCGACGCGTCGCGGACCATGGCGATGATCGCGAAGACGCCGATCGTCGCGAAGGCGTATGAGATCAGGTAGAACAGCGAGCTCGACAGGCCCGCCGGGGTGGCCGACAGGACTCCCATCAGGATGAAGCCCGCCTGCGCGATCGCCGAGTAGGCCATCATGCGCTTGATGTCGGTCTGGGTCACCCCGATGATCGCGCCGACGAGCATCGTCAGTGCGGCGATGATCCACAGGGCCGGCTGCCAGTCCCACCGCATCCCGCCCAGTCCGACGTACAGGACGCGAAGCAGCGCACCGAACGCGGCGATCTTGACGGTCGCCGCCATGAACCCGGTGACGGCGGTCGGAGCGCCCTGGTAGACGTCGGGCGTCCACTGGTGGAACGGGACCGCGGCGATCTTGAACAGCAGGCCCACGATCACCAGGGCCATCCCGATCGCGACGAGCGACCCCATCGCGGGCTGCGCGGAGAGCGTCGCGGCGATCTCGGCCAGGCCCACGGACCCGCTGTAGCCGTACAGCATGGCCGCGCCGTACAAGAAGAAGGCCGACGAGAACGCCCCCAGGAGGAAGTACTTCAGCGCGGCCTCCTGCGACAGCAGGCGGCGCCGCCGGGCCATGCCCGCCAGCAGGTACAGCGGCAGCGACATGACCTCCAACGCCACGAAGATCAGCAGCAGGTCGTTCGCCGCCGGGAAGACCAGCATCCCGGTCATCGCGAACAGCAGGAACGGCCAGACCTCGGTCTGCAGGTAGCCCAGGCGCGTGAACGCCCGCTCGTCCTCCGACCCCGGCAGCGTCGACGCGCGCGGCGCGAAGGCGTCGCCCAGCGGGTCCAGCGACCGCTCGGCGAACAGCAGCGCGCCGAGCAGGCCGATGACCAGCAAGGTCCCCTGCATGACCAGCGTCGGGCCGTCGATCGCGATCGCCCCGCCGCCGGTCACCAGCCGGGTGCCGCGCAGGTCGACGACGACGACCAGCGCGGCCAGGAGCGATGCGATGACGATGACCAACTGCACGGGGCGCCGGGCGCCCCGCGGCAGGAAGGCCTCCACCAGCACGGACACGACGGCCGCGCCGAACACGATGAGGATCGGGGCGATCGCGTAGTAGTTGATGTCCGGCAGCGTGAACGAGCCGGTGTCCGCGGCGGGGACCGCGACCGCGGTTGCCAGGGCGATCACGGGTTGGTCCCTTCGGCCGGGGCGCCGACGAGTGTCGGGCTCGGATCAGTCGCGCCGATCGACGTCATCACCCGGTCGACCGCGGGGTTGATGACGTTGAGCAGCGGCGCGGGGTACAGGCCGAGCACCACGATCAGCGCCGCGATCGGGGCCAGCACGACGCGTTCGCGAAGCCCGATGTCGCGCAGTGAGCTCAACTCGGGCTTGAGCGGTCCGGTCATGGACCGCTGGTACAGGTACAGCATGTACGCGGCGGTGATGACGATGCCGAGCGTCGCGACGGCACCGACCCACAGGTAGCGCTCGAACGTGCCCAGCAGGACGAGGAACTCCCCGACGAAGGACACCAGGCCGGGCAGCGCGAGGGAGGACATCGCGGCGAGCAGGAAGAAGCCGGACAGCACCGGCGCCGCCTTGTTCACCCCGGTGTAGTCCGAGACCAGGCTCGAGTCGCGGTGCCGGGCCCACAAGAACCCGCCGGTCAGGAACAGCGCCGCGGTCGACAGCCCGTGCGCGAACATGTAGACGACCGAACCGGTCTGCCCCTGGGTGGTGAACACGAAGATGCCCAAGGTGATGAAGCCGAAGTGGGACATCGACGAGTACGCGAACAAGCGCTTCATGTCGTTCTGGCCCAAGGCGATGAAGGCGCCGTAGAACATCCCGACCACGGCCAGGGCGATGACGAACGGGGCGTAGAAGTCCGACGCCGCCGGGAAGATCGGCAGGCAGTACCGGATCATCCCGAACGTGCCGACCTTGTCCAGGACGCCGATGAGCAGGACCGACGTCCCCGCCTTCGCCTCGGCGGCCGCGTCGGGCAGCCACGTGTGGAACGGCCACAGCGGCGCCTTGACCGCGAAGGCGAGGAAGAACCCCAGGAACAGGATCTTCTGCGTCCCCTCGTCGATGTCCAGCCCCGCCAGGTGCACGAAGTCGAAGGTGCCCGTCCCGGTCGCCTGGGCCGACACGACGTACAGGCCGATCAGTGCGGCGAGCATGAACAGCCCGCCGACCAGGCTGTAGAGCAGGAACTTCATCGCCGCGTACGACCGCTGGACGCCGCCGTAGCGCCCGATCAGGAAGTAGACCGGGATGAGCATCGCCTCGAAGAAGACGTAGAACAAGAAGACGTCGGTGGCCGCGAAGACACCGACCATCATCGCCTCGAGGATCAAGATCAGCGCGAAGTACCCCTTGACCGTCCCGCGCGAGTCGTCGACGTCGTGCCAGGCCGCGAGGATCACGACCGGCACGAGGATCGTCGACAGCGCCACGAGGACCAGCGCGATCCCGTCGATGCCGACGGAGTAGGAGATGCCGAAGCTCGGGATCCACGCGTGCGACTCGGTGAACTGGAACGGCTCGGCCGAGCCGCCGTCGAACCCGAGCGCGACCGCGATGGTCATGGCGAGGGTCACCAGGGAGAACGCCAGCGCGACCTGCTTGGCCAGGACCGCTCGCGCACGCGGCAGGCTGACGACGACGACGCTGCCGACGAACGGCACCACCATCAGTGCGGTCAACCAGGGGAAGTCGTTCACGAGACCCTCACCAATAACAGGGCGAGGACGACGAGCACGGCGCCCCCAACCATCGACAGCGCGTAGGAGCGGGCGAATCCGGTCTGGTAGCGGCGAAGGCGACCGGACAGTCCGCCGACGAACGCCGCCCCGCCGTTGACGATGCCGTCCACGCCACGGTTGTCGAACCAGATCAGCCACCGCGCGGCGTAGTACGACGGCTGGACGACGAGCACGTCGTTCACCTCGTTGCCGTACAGCTCGTTACGCGCCGCCCGGGTCAACCAGGATCCGCGCGGGGCGTCGACCGGGACCTCCCGGCGGGCGTACATCGTCCACGCGACCGCGGCCCCGATGAGCACCAGGACGAGGGTCGTCAACTCGTAGGCCCAGGAGGGCAGGGGGAGTTCCGCCGTCGCGATCCCCGTGACCGGCTCGAGCCAGGACTCGATATCGCCCCAGTAGACCAGGCTCATGCCCAGGAACAGGGCCCCGATCGCCAGCAGGATCAGCGGGATCGTCATCACCTTGGGCGACTCGTGCGGGTGCGCGTCGTCCTCCCAGCGGGCCTTGCCGAAGAACGTCATCGCGACCATGCGGGTCATGTAGAACCCGGTGAGGCCGGCGGCGAGCATCGCCAACACGCCGATGACCGCGCTGCGCTCGAAGGCCGCGTGGATGATGTCGTCCTTGGAGAAGAAGCCCGAGAAGGGCGGGATCCCGATGATCGCCAGGTAGCACACGATGAACGTGCCGGCGGTCACCACCATCACCGCGCGCAGCGCGCCGTAGCGGCGCATGTCGACGTTGTCCTTCATCCCGTGCATGACCGAGCCGGCCCCGAGGAACAGGCCCGCCTTGAACACCCCGTGCGTCAACAGGTGGAAGATCGCGAACACGTAGCCGATCGGCCCGAGGCCGGCCGCGGTGACCATGTAGCCGATCTGGCTCATCGTCGAGCCGGCGAGGGACTTCTTGATGTCGTCCTTCGCCGTGCCGATGATCGCGCCCATCCAAACGGTGATGAGCCCGACGACGACGACGGCGACCGCCGCCCACTCCGCGGCGGTGAACACCGCGTTGCTGCGCACGATCAGGTAGACGCCCGCGGTGACCATCGTCGCGGCGTGGATCAGGGCCGAGACCGGCGTCGGGCCCTCCATGGCGTCCAGGAGCCAGGCCTGCAGCGGGAACTGGGCCGACTTGCCGCACGCCGCGAGCAGCAGGACGAGCCCGATGGCCGTCAACGTGCCCTCGTTCGCCCGGTCGACCTGGCCGAACACCTCGGTGAAGGTCACCGAGCCGAACGTGACGAACATCAGCATGACCGCCAGGCTGAGCCCGACGTCGCCCACGCGGTTGATGACGAAGGCCTTCCTCGCGGCGGCGGCCGCCGACGGCTTGTGCAGCCAGAAGCCGATCAGCAGGTAGCTGGCCAGGCCGACGCCCTCCCAGCCGACGTACAGCAGCAGGTAGTTGTTCGCCAGGACGAGCAGGAGCATCGCGGCGACGAACAGGTTCAGGTAGCCGAAGAACTTGCGTCGGTCGGGGTCATGGGCCATGTACCCCAGGGAGTACACGTGGATCAAGGACCCGACGATCGTGATCAGCAGCACGAACGCGATCGACAACTGGTCCAGTTGGAAGGCCATGTCGGCGCGGAAGTCGCCGACGAAGACCCAGGAGAACAGCGTCTGTCCGATGCCGCGTTCCTCGGCCGACCGTCCCATCATCGCCACGAGCATCGCGACGGCGATCACGGCGGAGGCCGCGACGGCGAGGACCGCCAGGTAGGGCCCCCAGGCGTTGGTTCGGCGGCCGCCGATCAGCAGGATCGCGGCGCCGGCCAGCGGCAGCGCGATGAGCAGCCAGATGAGGGAGAACACCCCCTCGGCGGGCATGAGCTCGATCACGGTGTGGTCCTATTCCTCGTCGCTTCGGAGCCGGTCAGTACTTCAGCAGGTTCGGTTCGTCGATCGACGCCGATCGACGGGTTCGGAAGATCGTCACGATGATCGCCAGCCCGACGACGACCTCCGCCGCCGCGACGACCATCACGAAGAACGCGATCACCTGGCCGTCGAGGTTGCCGTTCATCCGGGCGAACGAGACGAACGAGAGGTTCGCGGCGTTCAGCATCAGCTCGACCGACATGAACACCACGATCGCGTTGCGGCGCACGAGCACGCCGATCGTCCCGATGCTGAACAAGATCGCCGAGAGGATGACGTAGTTCGACGGGTTCACTCGTCCCCTCCCTCGGAGAGCTGGCGAACCTGGTCGATGTCGACCTGGTCGAGCCGGCGCTCCTCACCGCGTGCGCGTACCGGCGCGGGCACCGACAGGTCGCTCGTGCCGCCGTCGGGAAGCAACGCCGGGGTGTCCACCGCGTTGTGCCGGGCGAACACGCCGGGGTTGGGCAGGTTGCCCGGGTGGCCGTCGCCGGCGAACCGCGCGACCGACAGCTCGCGCTGGCTGGCCAGGGGCTTCCACCGGTCACGGTGCGCGAGCACCATCGCGCCCATCGCCGCGGTGATCAGCAGCGCCGACGTCAGCTCGAACACCAGCAGGTACCGGGTGAAGATCAGGTGCGCCAAGCCTTCGACGTTCCCGCCGTCGGCCTCGTTCGCGGCATCCAAGCCCACCGCCGGGACCCCGGCCAGGGAACTGCCCAGTCCCCAGATCAGCAGCAGCGCGAGCCCGAGGGACAGCAGGACGGCGGCCAGTCGCTGCCCCTTGATCGTCTCGATCCGCGAGTCCGAGGCGTCGATGCCGACGACCATCAGGACGAAGACGAACAGCATCATCACCGCGCCGGTGTAGACCACGACCTGGACCATGCCCAGGAACGGGGCGGCGTTCGCGATGTACAAGACCGCGAGGTTGATCATCGTCAGCGCGATCCACAGCGCGCTGTGGACCGCCTTGCGGGACGTCACCATCCCCACCGCACCGATCACCGAAAGGATCGCGCAGACCCAGAACACCACGGCCTCGCCGGTGTTCTGGGTCGCCAACTCGGTCATGCGCCGACCTCCTGCTCCTCGGCTCCGTCGCGAACGCCCTGGGTGACCTGGTCGGCCGTGGCCCCGGTGACGGTGTTCGCGTAGTAGTCGCGCTCGGTCGTGCCGGGCACCATCGCGTGCGGCGGAGCGACCATCCCGGGCGCGATCGGCGCGAGCAGGTCCTCCTTCTCGTAGATCAGCTTCTCGCGCGAGTCGTCGGCGAGTTCGTACTCGTTGGTCATCGTCAGCGCCCGGGTCGGGCAGGCCTCGATGCACATCCCGCACAGGATGCAGCGCAGGTAGTTGATCTGGTAGACGCGTCCGTACCGCTCGCCGGGCGAATACCGCTCGGTGTCGGAGTTGTCCGCCCCCTGGACGAAGATCGCGTCGGCCGGGCACGCCCACGCGCACAGCTCGCAGCCGATGCACTTCTCCAGGCCGACGGCCCAGCTGTTGAGCTGGTGCCGACCGTGGAACCGCGGCTTGGTCGGGACCTTCTCGTCGGGGTACTGCTCGGTGACGACCTTCTTGAACATCGTCAGGAAGGTGACACCGAAGCCGCGCACGGCGACCGGAAGCTCAGCCATCACGCACCTTCCGTCGTTGCCGGGGCGGGCGCGTCCGGCGGCGCGATGACGGTCGTCGCCGCCGCCGTCGCCCGACGCGAGGTGTACGTGAACTGCTGGCCGGGCAGGGGGGGCACCGGGAACCCGGCCGTCGCGGCGTCGAGGACCCGCGCGTTGCGCAGCGCCTCCGCCGCGTCCCGGGCGTCCGCGCGTGCGTCGGCCCGCCGTTGCAGCAGCCACGACCCGACGAGGAGCACCACGATGACGACGGCCCCGCCGATGAGGATGTCGGTTGTGTTGAACGCGATCTCGTTGCGCAGCGCGCGGGCCAGCGCGACGACCATGATCCACGCGATCGAGACCGGGATCAGGACCTTCCAGCCGAACCGCATGAACTGGTCGTACCGCAGCCGGGGCAGTGTGCCGCGAAGCCAGATGAACACGAAGATGAACACCTGGACCTTCACCAGCCACCAGAGCATCGGCCACCAGCCGGAGTTCGCCCCGGCCCACAGCGAGAGCGGCCACGGGGCGAGCCAGCCACCGAGGAACAGCGTCGTCGCCAGCGCCGAGACGGTGACCATGTTGATGTACTCGGCGAGGAAGAACAGCGCGAACTTCAGCGACGAGTACTCGGTGTGGAAGCCGCCGACGAGCTCACCCTCGGCCTCGGGCAGGTCGAACGGTGCCCGGTTGGTCTCCCCGACCATCGCCGTGCAGTAGATGAGGAAGGACGGCAGCAGGATCACCGCGAACCACACCGGCTGCTGGGCCGCGACGACCCCGGAGGTCGACATCGTCCCGGCGAACAAGAACACCGCCACGAAGGACAGGCCCATCGAGACCTCGTACGAGATCATCTGCGCGCTCGAGCGCAGTCCGCCCAGCAGCGGGTAGGTCGACCCGGACGACCAGCCGGCCAGGACGATGCCGTAGATGCCGATCGACGCGATCGCGAGCACGTAGAGCACCGAGACCGGGAAGTCGGTCAGCTGCAACGGCGTCTCGACGCCGAAGATCGACACGGTCGGCCCCATCGGGATGACCGCGAAGGCCATGAACGCCATCGTCGCGGAGATCACCGGCGCGATCCAGTAGACCGCCAGGTGGGCGGTCGTCGGGATGATCTCCTCCTTCAGGGCGAGCTTCACCCCGTCCATGAGCGACTGGAGCAGGCCGAAGGGTCCGACCCGGTTCGGGCCGATGCGGTGCTGCATCCGGGCGACGACCCGGCGCTCCCACCAGATCGTGAACAGCGTGAGGAGCACGAGGATCACGAAGATCGCCAGCGCCTTCACGATGACCAGCCACCACGGGTCGGTCCCGAAGAGTCCGTACTGCTGGCCGGTCACTGGGCACCTCCGGGGGACAGGTGGACGACGTCGCCGGCGGCCGCGCCCAGGTCGATCCGCACGCGGCAACCCGGCGAGTTGCTCCGCAGCCACACCACGCCGTCGACGACACCGTCGACATCGCCGTCGGCGTCGCCGATCTCGACCGGGATCGTGACCGATCCGCCCGGCCCCGTCACCGTGACGATGTCCACGACGCCGGCCGCGGCGGCCGTGGCGGTCGACATCCGGGCCACGACCGGGCGTGCGGTCGCGGCCAGGTGCGGCTCACCCTCCTGCATCGAGCCCGCGTCCAGCAGCGCCCGCCAGGTGGCCAGGACGACGCCGTCGGCGGTGGGTGCCGGCGCCGGCGCGATCACCGCTGCCGTCGGCCGGTCGCCGTCCCAGCGCCCCAGGTGGGCCAGCTCCGCGCGCAGTGCGCGGACCTCGCCGGGGACCGGGATGTCGAGGGCCTCGGCGATCATCGCGAGCACGCGCGCGTCGGGCATCGTCAGCGCCTCGCGGAACACCTGCCCGAAGGGTCGCGAACGGCCCTCCCAGTCCACGAAGGTGCCCGCCTTCTCGGTGACCTGCGCGACCGGGAGCACGACGTCGGCGACCTGCGTCACCGCGGAGTGATGGTGCTCCAGCGACACGACGAACCCGGTGCGCTCGAGCGCCGCGGCCACCAGACCCGGGTCGGCGTGGTCGGCCGGGTCGACGCCGGCGACGAGCAGGGCGTCGAACGACCCTCCGCTCGCGGCCCGGAGCAGGTCCTCGCCACTGCGTCCGGCGGACGTCGGCAGGTCGGTCACGGCCACGCCCCACGTCGCGGCGACGTCGGCCCGCGCCCGCGGGTCGCCGATCGGCCGCCCGCCGGGCAGGAGGCCGGCCAGTGCGCCGGCGTCGAGCGCACCGCGCTCGCCGGCCCGACGCGGCACCCAGGCGAGGCTCGCGCCGGTCTGGTCGGCCAACGCCGCGACCGCTGTCAGCGTGCCGGGCGACTGCGCGGCGCGTTCGCCGACCATGATCACCGCACCGGGCGAGGCGAGCAGTTCGCGGATCCGCGGGTCGAGGGCGGCGATGGCGGCCGCCTCCTGCCCGGGCCGCGCGGCGATCAGCGTGCCGGCCGCCTTCGACAGCCCGCGTGTGGCGACCGAGCCGACCGACAGCACCCGGGTGCCGCCACGAGCGGCCTTGCGCAGGCGCAGGAGCACGATCGGCGCCTCGTCCTCGGGCTCGAAGGCGACCAGAAGGACGACCGGTGCCCGCTCCAGGTCCGCGTAGGTCGGCCCCGGTCCCCGACCGGCGACGCGCTCGACGAGGAACGCCGTCTCCTCCGCCGAGGTCGCGCGCGCCCGGAAGTCGATGTCGTCGGTGCCGAGCACGACCCGGGCGAACCGCGCGTACGCGTAGGCGTCCTCCTGGGTCAACCGACCGCCGACGAGCGCCGCCGCCCGGCCGCGGGCCGCAGCCAGGCCCCGCGCGGCGACGTCGATCGCCTCCGGCCACGACGCGACCCGCAGTTCGCCGTCCTCACGCACGAGCGGGGTCTGGATCCGCCCGTCGGTCAGGTACGCGAAGGCGAACCGGCCCTTGTCGCAGTTCCACTCCTCGTTGACCTCGGGATCGTCCCAGGCCAGCCGGCGGGTCACCGCACCGCGGCGGTAGTCGGTGCGCAGCGCGCACCCGGCCGCGCAGTGCTCGCACACCGTCGGCACCGACACCAGGTCGAACGGCCGGGCCTGGAACCGGTACGACGCGCTGGTCAACGCCCCGACCGGGCAGATCTGGACGACGTTGCCGCCGAAGTAGGAGTCGAACGGCTCGCCGTCGGCCGTGCCGACCTGCTGCTGCGACCCGCGCTCGAGCAGCTCCAGCGACGGGTCGCCGGCCACCTGGGCGGCGAACCGGGTGCACCGCGCACACGAGATGCACCGCTCGCGGTCCAGCAGGATCTGCTCGTTGACGTTGACCGGCTTGTCGAAGTGCCGCTTCTCCCCGGTGAACCGCGTCTCGGGGCGGCCGGCGGACATCGAGTAGTTCTGCAGCGGGCACTCCCCGCCCTTGTCGCACATCGGGCAGTCG
>CAYMNG010000045.1:0-19974 GCA_964391765.1 uncultured Bifidobacteriaceae bacterium
AGACCGAGCACAATTCCCTGAATCATATCGCGCACGTCGCACATGCCCATCCGGTACGGCACGCCGTCCGGGCTGCAGCCGATATAATGCTGCTCGGCGGGCGTCGCTATAGCACGCAGCGCGTCCAGCGACCGGTCGTTGACGGTGATCGCACCCTTGCCGGGCCGGATGAAGACCCGTGCCGTGGAGCTCTTGCGCCGGCCGGTACCGTAGAAAGCCTGGGTAGCCATGTCTTGTTCAACCTGCAGTCAGGATCAGATCTCGAGCGGCTGCGGCTGCTGGGCCGCATGCGTGTGCTCGGCGCCCGGGAAAACCTTGAGCTTGCGCAGCATCGCGGCCCCGAGGCGGTTCTTCGGCAGCATGCCCTTCACGGCGATGCGCAAGGCGCGGTCGGGAGCCCGGTCCATCAGATGCTCCAGGCTCTCGGTCTTCATGTTGCCGATGTAGCCGGTGTAGCGGTAGTAGGTCTTGTCTTTCATCTTCTGGCCGGTCACGCGGATGCGGGCGGCATTGACCACGACGATGTAGTCACCGGTGTCCACATGGGGCGTGTAGATGGGCTTGTGCTTGCCGCGCAGCCGCCGCGCGAGCTCGGTGGCCAGCCGGCCCAGGGTGCGCCCGTCGGCGTCCACCAGGTACCAGCCACGCTTTACTTCTTCCGGCTTGGCAGAAATCGTTCTCATGAGCCTGTCTGCAAGATGTCAGGGCCCGCGCCGACCGCGGGCAGAAGGCCGGCCATTCTAATGGGCCGCCCGGGGCTTTTCAACGCAAAACGCCGGCAGGTCGCATTCCCGGTCGGGAACCGCCCCGCCAGCCCCCCGTTCAGAACTTGTATTCCAGCGAAATCGAGGTCTGGGTGTCGGTCTTGTCGGTGCCCGGCAGCACATCGGTGTTGTGCTTGACCAGGTAGCCCAGCACCAGCGCAAGGTTGCCAACCACCCCTGCCTTCAGCTGGGTCAGGGACTCGATGTAGGTGTTGTCGGCACCGGTGGTACTGGACAGCTTCTGGCTGAAAACCGCGGTATCGCTGATGTGCCAGTGGTAGTCGGCACCGATCCGGCCCACCAGCTCGTTGTTGCTCGTGCCATCCCTGAACTCCGACTGGGTGGCACCGACACCCGCCTCGAGGTTCAGCTCCTGGGTTTCGCTGCGCCACACCCGCCAGCCCAGGCCGCCGACCTCGAAAATCTGGTGGTCGTAGGCGCTGAAGCGGTCCTTGTTCCACTCGGCAAGGCCGAAGGTGTAGATGACCTCGCTCAGGTCGTACTTGGTCTTCAGCTGGGCCTTGTAGGCTTCCGAGCTGGTCTTGTTGTTCTGGCTGCTGCCGATCGCCGTGGCCAGGCCACTGTGGTGCCAGCGATCCCGGTCGTAGAAGACCTCGCCCCTGAGATTGCCGGTGGTGCTCTCCGAATTGCCGCTGACGGCCACGTAGCCGGCAGCGATGCTCCCGGACCAGCCCTCCGGAGCCGGCTTGCCCTTTTCGCCATGGGCCAATGCCGGGCCCGCCGACAGCAGGCAGCCGAGGAACGCCAGGATGGCGGATATTCTGTGCATCGGTGTTCTCCCCTGTCAGGATCCGGGTGGCGCGCCCGGGGCAACCGGGCCGGTCAAGGCGGCGCACTCTAAACCGGGCCCTGCCCTGCCGCAACACGGGGCCGCAACACGGGACCGGAGCACGATCACCGCCCGGCCCGGGCGGCTCCCGACCGTGACGCCGTTCACACTCCGGGGTCGGCCGCCACGTTCAATGCGCGCATCTTTGTGATCCGGCTCACATTTCCACCAACCGGCTTGACATACTCCGGCTCCGCAGCCCTTACACTGGCTCGCAATTGAACATATCGCCATGCCGCATATCTCGTGGCGAGTGTAATCTCCACCAGCGTTGTTGTTGTTTGTCTCGAGGGGAGGGTGAGCCCATGGCTGCCAACGGAAAAATGCTGAGCGACATCCCGGCCATCAACCGGTTCCTGACCTACTGCCGGGTGCGCACGGTGCCGGGCAAGACGGTGATGATCCACGCGGGCGACACGCCCGACACGCTTTACTACATCATCGACGGCTCCGTCGAAGTGATGATCGAGGACGAGGACGGCAACGAAATGGTGCTGGCCTACCTCAACAAGGGCCAGTTCTTCGGCGAGATGGGCCTGTTCAACGAGCAGCCGAGCCGCAGCGCCTGGGTGCGCACCCGGGTCTCCTCCGAGATCGCCGAGATGAACTATCCGCGCTTCCGGCAGATCGCCAGCGAGAGCCCGGGCCTGGTGTTCGAGCGCGCCACGCAGATGGCCACACGCCTGACGCGCACCAACCGCAAGCTTTCCGACCTCGCCTTCGTCGACGTCACCGGCCGTGTCGCCCACGCGATCCGCGACCTGTGCAACGAGCCCGACGCCATGACCCATCCGCAGGGCATGCAGATCAAGGTCAGCCGCCAGGAGCTCTCGCGCCTGGTGGGCTGCTCGCGCGAGATGGCAGGCCGCGTGCTCAAGGTGCTGGAGGACGAGGGGCTGGTCTCGGCCAGCGGCAAGACCATCGTGGTCTACAACGTCCGCCCGCAGCCGAAGATCCGCGCCGTGCCGGCCCCGGCGCCGGCGCCGGCGGCAGCCGCCGGCGGCCAGTAACGCCTTTGGCAGGTCTGGCGGCCGCTGCCCTCAGGCGGCGGCCGCCAGTTCCTTGCGCAGCTGCAGGATGGTGGCGGCGTAGTCCGCGCTGCCGAAGATCGCCGACCCCGCCACGAAGGTATCCGCGCCCGCCTCGGCGGCATCGCGGATGTTGTCCACCTTGATGCCCCCGTCCACCTCGAGGCGGATGTCGCGCCCGAGCGCATCGATGCGCTTGCGCACCTGGCGCAGCTTGGGCAGGGCGGAGTGGATGAACGACTGCCCGCCGAAGCCGGGATTGACCGACATCACCAGCACGAAGTCGAGCTTTTCCAGCGTGTAGTCGAGCCAGCCGAGCGGCGTGGCCGGGTTGAACACCAGGCCGGCCTTGCAGCCGTGCTGGCGGATCAGCCCGATGGTACGGTCCACATGGTCGCTGGCCTCCGGGTGGAAGCTGATCCAGCTCGCCCCCGCGGCGGCGAAGTCCTCCACCAGCCGGTCCACCGGGCGCACCATCAGGTGCACGTCGATGGGCGCCGTGATCCCATGCTTGCGCAGCGCCGCGCACACCAGCGGGCCGATGGTCAGGTTCGGCACGTAGTGGTTGTCCATGACGTCGAAGTGGATCTGGTCGGCGCCGGCATCGAGCACCGCACGGACCTCGTCCCCGAGGCGGGCGAAATCCGCCGACAGGATGGAGGGAGCGATCAGCGGGGGATTGCGGGCCACGGCGGCCTCCTGCGGATGACTGCCGAAAATGGTAGCACGGGCCTAGCGGAAGCCCCGGTGCTGGCGTACGGTCTCATAGGCCGCGCGGATCTCGCGCGTGCGCTCCTCGGCGATCTCGCGCATGGAATCGGGCAGCCCGCGCGCCGCCTGCTTGTCGGGATGGTGCTGGTTCATCAGCCGCCGGTAGGCGGTCTTCACCTCGCGGTCGCTGGCGCCGGCCGGCACGCCGAGCACCTGATAGGCCTGCGCCAGGGCATCGACCCGCGGCGCCTCGCGGCCCACCCCTGGCTGGCCGCGCCGCATCCGCAACAGGGTTTCGATCTGTGCGAGCGCCAGCGCCCCGAAACCGAGTCCCGCGGCGATGCGCCCGAGCAGGATGCGCTCGGGCGCGCTGATCTCGCCGGTGGCCAGCGCGATGTCGACCTGGATCTCGAGGAACAGCTGCAGGAGCTGCGGCTCGCTCCCGCAGTACTGGCGCAGCCGGGCCACCTGGGCATCGAGCGGGTATGCGGGATCCTTGCCCGTGTTGAACAGCTGGATGGCCAGCTGGCGCTGGCGCTCATCGAGGCGCATGCGCTGCATCACGCCCCGTGCCGCACCGATCTCCGCCTCCGAGACCCGGCCGTCCGCCTTGGCGAGGTGGCCCATGACGCTGAAGGTGGACTCGAAGAATACCCGCTGGCGCTCCGCCGCAGTGCCGACCGCGCGCGGGCGCGCCCCGAGGCCCCGGTCGAACTGGTGGCCGAGGATGACACCGATGAGGGCGCCGGGCAGGCGCGCCACCGCATAGCCGAGCAGGCCACCAGCCAGCTTTCCGATCCAGGCCATCCGTCTTCCGCTTGCAGGGGTTTGGGGCGCCCGGGGGCCGGGTTAACCGGCCCGCGGCACCGGCATACAATAGCGGGCCTTCTGGACGACTGGACGGAAATTGCACCATGAGCCCGACGGCCGCGGAACCCGCATTGTTCGAATCACACCTGACCGGCCTCAACAGGATCAGCCAGGGCAAGGTACGCGACATCTACGAGGTCGATGCCGACCACCTGCTGATCGTCACCACCGACCGGCTCTCGGCCTTCGACGTGGTCCTGCCCACGCCCATCCCAGGCAAGGGCGAGGTGCTGACCCAGCTCTCCAACTTCTGGTTCGCGCGCATGCAGCCGGTGGTGGCGAACCACCTCACCGGCCGCCGCCCCGAGGACGTCCTCAGCGATCCTGCCGAGCAGGCCATGGTGGCCCGGCGCGCCATCGTCGTCCGGCGCCTGAAGCCGCTGCCGGTGGAGGCGGTGGTGCGCGGCTACCTGATCGGCTCCGGCTGGAAGGACTACCAGGCCAGCGGTGCGGTCTGCGGCATCCCGCTGCCCAAAGGGCTGCCGATGGCCGCCCAGCTGCCCGAGCCCATCTTCACGCCGGCCACCAAGGCGGAGATCGGCCAGCACGACGAGAACATCAGCTTCGCCGGGATGGAGAAGCTGGTGGGCAGTGAACTGGCCCGCAAGGTGCGCGAGCTCTCCATCGGGATCTACACCCGCGGTGCCGAGTACGCCCGCAGCCGCGGCATCATCATCGCCGACACCAAGTTCGAGTTCGGGCTGGACGAGGCGGGCCGGCTCTATCTCATCGACGAGGTGCTGACACCCGACTCCTCGCGCTTCTGGCCTGCGGCCGGGTACCGCACCGGCATCAGCCCGCCGAGCTTCGACAAGCAGTACGTGCGCGACTACCTCGAGACGCTCGACTGGGACAAGAAGGCCCCGGGCCCGGCGCTGCCCGCCGAGGTCATCCGCCGCACCAGCGAGAAGTACCGCCAGGCGCTGGAGATCCTGGCACGGCCCGGCTGAGCCCCCGCACCGGCCCGCGACCCGGCGCAACACGGACACCGCAGTCTTGGGCCCTTCCGGGTACATCGAAGGCTGGCTCTGGCATCCGCGCTGGGCCGCGCTGCCCGCCGCCCCGCGCCTGGGGCTCGTCCTCGTCCGCTACGTCTACGCCCTGCTGCGCGACATCGTCGCCGGCCCGCTGACGCTGCACGCCATGGGGCTGGTGTACGTCACGCTGCTGTCGGTGGTGCCGCTGCTGGCGGTGAGCTTCTCGGTGGTCGCCGCATCCTGCATAAACCACCAGCTGGAGCCACTGCTGTTCGGCTTCCTCGAGCCGCTGGGTGCGCGCGGTGCGGAGCTCACCGCCAGGGTGATCGCTTTCGTCGATGCGGCGCAAAGCGGTGTTCTTGCCGGGGTCGGCCTGCTGTTCCTGTTTATCACCGCGCTCACCATGGCCGGGCAGATGGAGGACAGCTTCAACCGCATCTGGCGCGTGGAACGGCCACGCAGTCTCGGCCGGCGCGTGACCGCGTACCTGTCGGTGATCCTCGTGGGACCGGTGGTCATGGTCACGGCCACCCACAACCCCCCGGCCGACAACGGCTACAAGGTCTACCTCGGCGACGGCAGTCAGATCGGCCCGCCGGCCGACGAGCAGATCGCCGCGCACATCGCGGCCGCGACCGCCGCGGGTCCGGTGTCGAGCCTGCCGCACGGTACGGACTGGGTGACGCTCGGCGACGACCTGGTCGACGCCTACGTGGAGCGCGCCGCGCTCCTGGTCGAGTCCGGCGCGCCCGCGCACGTCCGGGTCGCGTACACCGCGATGCACGGTGTCGGCGGCCGGGTGTTCGACCGCGTACTGCGGGCCGCCGGCTTCGCCGAGCCGATCGTCGTGGCGGAGCAGTTCGACCCCGATCCGGCCTTCCCGACGGTCGCCTTCCCCAACCCGGAGGAACCGGGGGCGATGGACCTGGGCATCGCCGTGGCCCGGGCCAGCCACGCCGACCTGCTCATCGCGAACGACCCGGACGCCGACCGGTGCGCGGTCGGGGTACCCGACGCCGACGGATGGCGGTTGCTGACCGGCGACGAGGTCGGTTCGCTGCTGGGGTGGTGGATCGCCGCCGGGAACCGCCGACTGTCCCGCCGGGCCGTCTTCGCCGAGTCGATCGTGTCCGGCACGATGCTCGCCGGTATCGCGGCCGCGGCGAACCTGGGGTACGAGCAGACGCTGACCGGCTTCAAGTGGATCGCGCGCGTCCCGGACCTCGCGTTCGGCTACGAGGAGGCGCTGGGCTACTGCGTCGATCCGGGCGCGGTCCGCGACAAGGACGGGATCACCGCGGCACTGCTGATCGTCGAGATCGCCGCCCGGATGAAGCGCGACGGCCGCACCCTCCTGGACGTGCTCGCCGACCTGGACCGGTCACACGGCGTGCACGCCACGCGACAGGTCTCGATCCGCGTGCGCGACCTGGACCGGATCGGTGCCGTGATGTCCCGCCTGCGCGCCGCGCCGCCGACGATGGCCGGCGGTCTGGCGGTCATCGGGGTCGACGACCTCGCCGCCGGGGTCGACGGCCTGCCGCCGACCGACGGCCTGCGATTCCACCTCGCCGGGCAGGCCCGGGTCATCGTGCGTCCCAGCGGCACCGAGCCGAAGGTCAAGTGCTACCTGCAGTGCGTGCAGCACGTCGGCGACACCGGCGGCCCGGACGCGCTGGCGCGCGCCCGTGACCTGGCCCGCCGACGGTTGGACGCGGTCGCCGCCGACGTCGCCTCGTGGCTGGAGTGACCGGGCAACGACCCGGGCCGGCCGCGCGCGACTACGCTGGGCGGGTGATCGACCTGCCCGCCGGCCCGCGTGACCTGCGCCGGTTCCTGCACGGGCTCCCGGGTGTCGACGAGGTCGGCGCGGTCGGACGCACCCAGGCCCTGGCGACCCGATCCATCAAGACGTCGGCGAAGGCGTGGGCGATCGACACGATCATCTCGATGGTCGACCTGACGACCCTCGAGGGCGCGGATACGCCGGGGAAGGTCGCGTCGCTGTGCGCCAAGGCACTTCGACCCGACCCGTCGGACCCGACCGTCCCGTCCGTCGCGGCCGTGTGCGTCTACGGCGATCTCGTCGCCGCGGCCCGCGACGTCGTCGGGGACCGGTTGCACGTCGCCGCCGTCGCCACCGCGTTCCCGTCCGGGCGGGCGAGCCTGCCGGTGAAGCTGCTCGACACGGCCGACGCCGTCGCCGCCGGGGCCGACGAGATCGACATGGTCATCGATCGCGGCGCGTTCCTCGCCGGGGACTACGCGCGGGTGTGGGACGAGATCGTCGCGGTCAAGGCCGCGTGCGGCGACGCCCACCTGAAGGTGATCCTCGAGACCGGTGAACTGCGCACCTTGGACAACGTCCGCCGGGCGTCGTGGCTGGCGATGCTCGCCGGCGCCGACTTCGTCAAGACCTCGACCGGGAAGGTGAGCCCCGCCGCGACGATGCCCGTCACGCTGATCATGCTCGAGGCCGTCCGCGACTTCCGCGAGCAGACCGGTCGGCTCGTCGGGGTGAAGGCGGCCGGCGGCATCCGTACGAGCAAGGAGGCGATCGGCTACCTCGTGCTCGTCAACGAGACGGTCGGCGAGGACTGGCTGACCCCGGACCTGTTCCGGTTCGGCGCCTCCAGCCTGCTCAACGACCTCCTCCTGCAGCGCCAGCGCATGACGACCGGGCACTACTCCGGCCCCGCCTACGTGACGATCGACTAGCCGTTCCGGCCGAAGGTGAGGGACATGTCATTCGAGTACGCGCCGGCGCCCGAGTCGCGGGCGATCGTCGACATCGCGTCGTCCTACGGGCTGTTCATCGACGGTGACTTCCGCGACCCGGCCGACGGCGGGTGGTTCGAGACGGTGAACCCGGCCACCGAGGAGGTCCTGGCGAAGGTCGCCGAGGCCGGTGCCGCCGACGTCGACCGCGCGGTGCGCGCGGCCCGGACCGCGTACGAGCGGGTGTGGGGGCCGATGCCCGGTCGCGATCGGGCCAAGTACCTGTACCGCATCGCGCGGCTGATCCAGGAGCGGTCCCGCGAGCTCGCGGTGCTGGAGACCTTGGACAACGGCAAGCCGATCCGCGAGTCACGCGACGTCGACGTCCCGCTGGTCGCCGCGCACTTCTTCTACCACGCCGGCTGGGCGGACAAGCTCGGCTACGCCGGGCTGGGCCCGGACCCGCGGCCGCTGGGCGTTGCCGCCCAGATCATCCCGTGGAACTTCCCGCTGCTGATGCTCGCCTGGAAGGTCGCGCCCGCCCTGGCGTGCGGCAACACCGTGGTGCTGAAGCCGGCCGAGACGACGCCGCTGACGGCCTTGGCGTTCGCGGACATCTGCCGGCAGGCCGGCCTGCCGGCCGGGGTCGTGAACATCGTCACCGGGGCCGGCGCGACCGGCCAGCACCTCGTCGAGCATCCGGACGTCGACAAGGTCGCGTTCACCGGGTCCACGGCCGTCGGCCGGCAGATCATGCGCACGCTGGCCGGCTCGCGGACCCGCCTGACCCTCGAGCTCGGCGGGAAGGCGGCGAACATCGTCTTCGACGACGCGCCCATCGACCAGGCCGTCGAGGGCATCGTCAACGGCATCTTCTTCAACCAGGGGCACGTGTGCTGCGCCGGGTCGCGGCTGTTCGTGCAGGAGTCGGTCGCCGACGAGGTCGTGGCCTCGCTGCAGCGGCGGCTGGGGACGCTGCGGTTGGGCGATCCGCTGGACAAGAACACCGACATCGGGGCGATCAACTCCGCCGCCCAACTCGCTCGGATCACCGAGCTGGCCGCCAGCGGCGACGCCGAGGGGGCGCATCGGTGGACGGCGCCGTGCCCGCTCCCGGACCAGGGGTTCTGGTTCGCGCCCACGGTGTTCACCGGTGTCTCCCAGGCCCAGCGGATCGCGCGGGAGGAGATCTTCGGCCCGGTGCTCTCGGTCCTGACGTTCCGCACCCCCGACGAGGCCGTGGCCAAGGCGAACAACACCCCGTACGGCCTGTCGGCGGGGATCTGGACGGAGAAGGGCAGCCGGATCCTGTGGGCCGCCCAGCGCCTGCGGGCCGGGGTCGTGTGGGCGAACACCTTCAACCGCTTCGATCCGACCAGTCCGTTCGGCGGCTACAAGGAGTCCGGCTTCGGCCGCGAGGGCGGGATCGTCGGCCTGAGCGCGTACCTGAGCCACGACGGAGGCGGGCGATGAGCACCAACGAGCGTGTCGAGGTGAAGACGTACAAGTTGTTCATCGGCGGCGCTTTTCCGCGCAGCGAGTCCGGCCGGACGTACGAGGTCCGCGACAGCGGTGGCAGGTTCGTCGCCAACGCCGCGCTCGCCTCGCGGAAGGACGCGCGCAACGCGGTCGTCGCCGCGCGCACCGGCTTCGACGCATGGAGCGCGGCGACGGCGTACAACCGCGGGCAGGTGCTCTACCGGGTCGCCGAGGTGCTCGAGGGCCGCCGGGCGCAGTTCGTCGACGAGGTCGTCGTCGGCACCGGCTCGGCCGTGGCCGACGCGACGGCCGAGGTCGACGCCGCGATCGACCGCTGGGTCTGGTACGCCGGCTGGACCGACAAGATCGCCCAGGTCCTCGGCTCGGCGAACCCGGTCGCCGGCCCGTACTTCAACTTCTCGGTCCCCGAGCCGACCGGCGTCGTCGTCGCCGCCGCACCCGAGCGGCCCTCGTTGCTCGGCCTGGTCAGCGTGCTGGCCCCGGCCCTGGCGGCGGGCAACGCGGTCATCGCCCTGGCGTCCCACACCGCTCCCCTGCCGGCGATCACCTTGGCCGAGGTCCTGGCGACCAGCGACGTCCCCGCCGGCGCGGTGAACATCCTCACCGGGGTGCGGGCCGAGGTGCTGCCCTGGCTGGCGACGCACGCGGACGTGAACGGCATCGACCTGGCCGGGGTCGACGACGCCGACCTGGGCCGCAGCCTCACCGCGGACGCGGCGCAGACGCTCAAGCGGGTCCAGGACCCACGCCCGGCCGCCGACTGGTCGGCCGAGCCCGGGCTGGCCGGCATCCGCGCGTTCGTGGAGACCAAGACGGTCTGGCACCCCCTGGGCGTGTGAGCCGGATTCGGTCAGGCGGCCTGCGCCTACGCCTGGCGACCCTGCCGCGTCGTCGCGGCCGGGCGCCGGCTGCCGTCCGCCTGTTCGCGTTGCTCGTCGTGAAGGACGAGATGCGCCACCTGCCGGACTGGTTCGCCGCGAACGCACCGCACGTCGACGCCGTCCTGGTGTTCGACGACGGGTCCACGGACGGCAGCGCGGAGTACGTCGCCGCGCAGCCGAAGGTGTTGGAGGTCGTGCACCGGGATCGGACCCGCGCACCGGGCTGGGACGAGACGCACACCCGACGCGCCCTGTACGCGGCGGCCGGCCGGCACGGCGCGGACTGGCTGGTCGCGGTCGACGCCGACCAGCGGCTGGAGGAGGATTTCGGCCGCCGGGCCCGAGCCCAGATCGTCCACCTCGAGCGGCGCGGGATCACAGCCGCCGCGACGATCTGCCGCGACCTGTGGGACGCGCCCGACCGGGTCCGGGTCGACGGACGCTGGGCCGAGCCGTACCAGGCCCGGCTGTTCCGGTGGCGCGCGGACGCCGTCCTCGACCAGCGGGCGCTGCACGGCCACTGGGCACCGATCGACGCGCGCGTGTGCGGGTCCTTCGCGCCGACCGACCTGGTCATCTACCACCTATCGATGATCGACCGGACCGACCGCGAGCGACGCTTCGCGCGCTACGAGCGGATCGACCCCGACCACGTGCACCAGCCGATCGGCTACGGCCACCTGATCGACGAAACCGGACTGTGCACCGAACCCCTGCCGGCCGGACGCGCGTACCGCCCGGTGCACGTGGATCCACCGGTCGCCGTCGTCGTCCTGGGGGTCGGCTGCCCACCGACGCTTGCGGCGGCCGTCACCTCGCTGCTCGCCCAGGAGCCCAGACCGGAGGTCTGCGTCGTGAACTCCGGTGGCGGCGACGCGCGTGCGCAGATCGCACCCCTGGGCGTCCGCGTGGTCGAGGTCGACCGTGTCCTGACCCCCGGCGCCGCCCGGAACCTCGGGATCCGCGCGACCCGTGCCCCGATCGTCGCCTTCCTCGCCGCCGACTGCGTCGCCGAACGCGGGTGGGTCGCCGCCCGCCTGGCCGCGCACCGGGCCGGCTCCGCCGCCGTCGCCAGTTCGCTGGTGAACGCCTTCCCGCGCAGCGCGATCGCGCGCGCCGCGCACACGCTGACGTACGGCCGGCGGCTGCCCGGTACGCCGGCGGCGCTCGCCGCCCGCTACGGGGTCTCCTACGACCGGGCGATCTTCGACCGGATCGGGACGTTCCGGCCCGACCTACGCGTCGGCGAGGACACCGAGTTCCACCGCCGGCTCGACGTCCCCATCACCTGGCGCCCCGCGGTCCGGACCGCCCACCGCGGTCCGGTCGGCCCGCACGACCTGATCCGGGACCAGTTCCGCCGCGGCAGCCACGCGGCCGCAGCCCGCAGCACGCTGAACGCGACCGGGCGAGGCCGCGAAGTGCTGGCGCAACTGCGCGGCACCCCGGCCGACCTGGCCGTCGCGTGGTTGTCGACCCCGCCGCGTGAGCGGCGCGCGCTGATCGCGTCGACCCCGTGGCTGGCCGTCGCGCTCGGCGCCCGGCTGGCCGGCGCCGCGAGCTCCCTCGCGCGCCGATGACATCGCACGCCGACCTTGAGGTTGTACCGCGTGTTTGCGCGCCAGACCCGGTACAAACTCAAGGTCGGCGCGGGCGCTAGGACCGATCCGCGCGACGTCGACGACGGCGGACGACGATCACCGCGGCGAGCACCAACACGGTGCCCGCGCTGACGGCCAGGACGATCGGCACCCACCGACGACCGGACTGGATCGCCGACTCGGCCTTGACCAGCGCGTCGTCGGTGGCGCCGAGGACGGCGTCGGTGCGGTCCAGCGCACCCCGGACGCGATCGAGTTCCGTGCGCAGGTCGTTCACCCGGGTGTGCCCGGACTCGACGACGTCCAAGATCGCCATGGCCGCTCCCCTCGCTCGCCTCGTCCCGTCGGTCAGCCTACGGCCGCCCGGGCGCCGATGCCGTGTCGACGCCCACCGTCGCTCCCGCGTCCCGACGACCCTGCCCGCCCCACCGGCGTCGGTGGCGCCAGGCGAGGAGCAGCGAACCGGGGTGGCGCCACGTGACGTGCGGTGGCGGCGGACCGACCTGCCCGGTCAACCGCGGCACGAGCTGCGTGCGCGCCACCGCCTGCGCCTCCTCGTCCCGACCGATCCGCAACAGCCACGCCATGATCACCAGGTAGGCGATCTTCGCCATGCGCGCGCGCTGCTCGGCCGGCTCGCTGGCATACGAGCTCGTCGGGTGCGCGAACGCCACTGTCGGCCGGATCCGATCCCCCACGTACGCCCCGTTCCCCACGTGCCCGAGGATCCGGGTCAAGAACATGTCCGAGAGGACCGACAGCGCCATCTCCGGTGGGTACGGCTTCGCGATGTTGCGGAAGGCGACCGAGGACTGCGGGATGAACAGGAAGTCCGCGGCCGCGATCTGCGCGGACGTCCAGTCTCGCCGCCACCCGTCCTCCAGGAAGAGGTACTCCGTCGACCCGTCCAGCGATCTGCGCTCCACGTCGTGGAAGCAGAAGCCCAGGTCGGGACGGGACTCCAGGAGGCCCACCTGCGTCGCGGCCTTGTCGACGTCGGTCCAGAAGTCGTCGCCGTCGCAGAACAGCACGTACTCCCCGGTCGCGGCCGTCAGCGCGCGCGACATCGCCGCGCCGGCGCTCCCGCCGCACTGCGGCTGCAGCAGCAGGGTGAACCGCGCCGGGTGCGCTCGCGCGTACTCGTGCAGGACGTCGACGGTCCCGTCGGTCGACCCGTCGTCGTGCACGATGATCTCGACCGGGAAGTCCACGCGTTGGGCCAGCAGTCCGTCCAGGCAGGTTGAGATCAGGCCGACGTGGTTGTACGTGATGACGACGAAGCTCGCCTTCGGCCGTCCCGCCGCCCCCGTCGGCACGGCGTCGGCGACGGTCGGCGTCACGGCCGCGGCGTCAACCGCTCGGCGAGCACGGCCTTCAACGCCGCGTACTGCGGCTTGATCCGCTCGTTGATGATCGCCAGTCGCTCGTCGAACGGCAGGAAGGAGCTCTTCATCGCGTTGACGGTGAACCACTGCAGATCGTCGAGCCCGTACCCGAACGCCGCGCTGAGCAGGCCCATCTCCTTGCTCATCGACGTGTCCGACATCAGGCGGTTGTCGGTGTTGATCGTGACCCGGAAGCCGAGGCGACGCAGCAGCCCGATCGGGTGGGTCGCGATGCTGTCGGCGGCACCGGTCTGCACGTTGGAGGTGGGGCACATCTCCAGCGGGATGCGCCGATCACGTACGTACGCGGCCAACCGGCCCAGCCGCGCCTCGCCGTCGGCCCCGATCGTGATGTCGTCGACGATCCGCACGCCGTGGCCGAGCCGGTCCGCGCCACACCACTGCAACGCCTCCCAGATGCTCGGCAGCCCGAACGCCTCCCCCGCGTGGATCGTGAAATGGGCGTTCTCGCGGCGCAGGTACTCGAAGGCGTCCAGGTGCCGCGTCGGCGGGTACCCGGCCTCGGCCCCCGCGATGTCGAATCCGACGACGCCGCGGTCGCGGTACTCCACGGCCAACTCGGCGATCTTGCGCGAATGGGAGGCCGTGCGCATCGCGGTCAGCAGCACCCCGACCCGGATCGGCCGGCCCGCGGCCGTCGACTCCCGTTCGGCCTCGGCGAACCCCGCCAGGACCGCCTCGACGATCTCCCGCTCCGCCAGCCCGCGCTGGGTGTGCAGTTCCGGCGCGAACCGGACCTCGGCGTAGACGACACCGTCGTCGGCGAGGTCCCTCCCCGCCTCGCGGGCGACCCGCGCCAGCGCCGAGGCGGTCTGGGTCACCGCGAGGGTGTGCGCGAACGTCTCCAGGTAGCGCTCGAGCGATCCGGACGTCGACGCCGCGGTGAACCACCGCCGCAGCCCGTCGACCTCGGTGCTGGGCAGATCCGGGTAGCCGACCTCGGCGGCCAACTCGATGATCGTCGCCGGCCGCAACCCGCCGTCGAGGTGGTCGTGCAGCAGCACCTTCGGCGCGCGGCGGACGAGATCGTCGGGGACGGGCGCGTACGCACCGGCGGACAGGGCCATGACCGAAACCTAGCGTGCGGGCCGGCACCACCCCGGCAGCTCAGTCCGGTGGGTCGAGGTCGTGGTCGTCGTCACCGTCCCGGTGGACCAGGTCCCCGTGGAAGGCCGGCAGGCACACGGCCACGTACCGGGCGCCCTCGTCGGTCGTGTACCGAACCCGTTCACCGGCGCGGGTGATCACCGCCTGGCCGGCCCGCACGTGGAGCACGCCCTCCTCGTGCTCGACGTCCAAGGACCCCTCCAGCACGACGGTGAACTCGTCGAACTCCGGCTCCTGCGCCGGCTCGGCCCAGCCGGCCGGGGCGAGCATGTGCGCGACCGAGACGACGTCGTCGCCACTGGACGCGTGTCCGACGTACTCCTCGATGACCTTCCCGCCGGGTACCGGGATGACGGCCGGACCGGGGACCAGTTCAGGCATCGTCGACCTCCCGCGACGTTCGCGGCGTCATCCCCGCCGCGAGGTAGACGTCGTCGATCATCCGCATCGTCGCCACCGCGTCGGAGGCGTCCGTGCACATCGGCTCCCCGAAGCGGATGAGGCGGGCGAGCGCGTCCAACTGGTACTCGTAGCTCGGGCGGCGGCCGAGGTCCTCGATGCGCTGCGTCGTGCCCACCGTGACGATCACCCGGTCGTCCGCGTGCGGGACGACGAACGCCGGCGCGAACACCTCGCCGGCCGACCCGACGACACGCAACGAGAAGTCCCGAACCCCGTGCGTCATGCTCGTGACCAGGCTCCCCCACGCCCCGTTGGGGAAGGAGTAGTCCGCGTCGAGCCAGGCGTCGACCCCCTCGAGCCCGGGCAGGCTCCCACCGCGCGCGCGATCCAGCGACGGATCGGCGCCGAGCACCTGTCCGACGCAGCGCAGCGCATGCAGGCCGTAGCAGCCGACGTCCATCAGGGCCCCACCGGCCAGCGACCGGTCCCAGCGCGGATCGGCCGCGTTGGGGGGCGGCATGAGCATGCGCGCCTTGACCTGCACGATCTCGCCGATCTCGCCGGCCGCCAGCAGGTCCAGGACCCGTCGCATCACCGGGTGGTACCGGTAGTGGAACGCCTCGACGCAGTGCAGGTGCGCCGCCGCCGCCGCGAACCGGACGGTCATCGCCTCGTCCCCGTTGCTGGCGAACGGCTTCTCGGTCAGCACGTGCTTGCCGGCCGCGATCGCCTCGAGGTTCCACGGCGCGTGCAGTCCGTTGGGCAGCGCGTTGTAGACGACCTCGACCTCGGGGTCGTCGACGACGTCCCGGTAGGAGTCCACGACCCGCTCGACGCCGTGATCGGCCGCGAACCGCTCGGCCCGCGAACGGTCCCGGGCCGCGATCGCCACGAGCCGGTGTCCGCCCGCGCGGGCCGGGCGGGCGACGGCGTCGGCGCTGATCCGCGCGGCGCCCAGCAGGCCCAGGCGAAGCGGCTCCACCGCGCTACTCGCGCCCGACGACGAGCACCGCGAACAGGCCGAACCCCGCCAGGAGCGCGCCGGCGACGTACGCACCCAGCGAGTGGTCGGGGTTCATCGCGAGCATCCCCCACACGACGAGGGCCGCGAGGACCAGGATCATCACGACAGCGGGCACCGGGTGGGCCTTGTGGGCGTGTTCGGTCATCGTCTCCGTCCTCAGGTCAGCCGCGCGAGGACCAGCGGCAGTCGGTCAATCGTAGAGCCCGCCGGGCCGACGCCGACGGCCCCGGCGAGCGCGTCGTGCGCCGCCGCGAACCGACCCGGATCGTCGGCGAGCAGGGTCAGCAGCGGTGCGCCCGCGGTGACGACGTCGCCGGGCTTGACGTGCAGGCGCACTCCGGCTCCGGCGACGACCGCGTCCTCCTTGCGCGCCCGGCCGGCGCCCAGCCGCCACGCCGCCACCCCGATCGCCAGCGCATCCATCGTCGTCACCACGCCGTCGGCGTCCGCGCGCACGACGTCGCTCTCGCGGGCGACCGGCAGCGCCGCGTCGGGGTCCCCGCCCTGCGCCCGGATCATCCGCCGCCAGTGGTCCATCGCCCGGCCGTCCCGCAGCGCGTCGGCCGGGTCGACATCGTCGATTCCGGCCAGGGCCAGCATCTCGCGCGCGAGGACGAGGGTGAGGTCGACGACGTCGCTCGGACCGCCGCCGGCGAGGACCTCGACGGACTCCGTCACCTCGATCGCGTTGCCGACCGTCAGGCCCAGCGGCACGTCCATCGCCGTGATCAGCGCGCGCGTCGTGACGCCGGCCGCGTTCCCGAGCCGAACCATGGTCTCCGCGAGGGTCCGGGCCCGTTGCGGGTCCGACATGAAGGCACCCGAACCGGTCTTCACGTCGAGAACGAGCGAGTCGACGCCCTCGGCGATCTTCTTGCTCATGATGCTGCTGGCGATCAGCGGGATCGCCTCGACGGTGCCGGTGACGTCCCGCAGCGCGTACAGCTTGCGGTCGGCCGGCGCGAGCCCGTCGCCGGCCGCGCAGATCACCCCGCCGGTGTCCGACAGGACCGCCAGCATCTCCTGGGTCGACAGCCGGGCCCGCCAGCCGGGGATCGCCTCCATCTTGTCCAAGGTGCCGCCCGTGTGGCCGAGCCCGCGGCCGCTCAGTTGCGGGACGGCCGCGCCGCACGCGGCGACGACGGGGACCAGCGGAAGGGTGATCTTGTCGCCGACGCCGCCGGTCGAGTGCTTGTCCACGGTCGGCCGGGACAGGCCGGAGAAGTCCATCCGCTCGCCGCTGGCGATCATCGCCGCGGTCCAGCGGGCGATCTCGTTGTCGTCCATGCCGTTGATGACGATCGCCATCGCCAGCGCCGACATCTGCTCGTCGGCGACGGCTCCCCGGGTGTAGGCGTCGATGACCCAGTCGATCTGCGGCCCGCTCAGCGCTCGCCCGTCGCGCTTGGCCTTGATGACGTCGACGGCCGCGAACGGCTCAAGCACCTCGGTCCTCCGCTCGATCGATCAGGTCCGCGGGGCCGAAGGCCTGCGGAAGGACCTGCGCGAACGTCCGCACACCCTCGGGCGTGGCGATCTGCGCGTCCGGTGCGCCATGCTCCCACAGCAGTTGCCGGCACCGCCCGCACGGCATCAACGCCGCGCCGTGCTGGTCGACACAGGACACCGCCAGGAGCCGCCCGCCGCCGCTGGCGTGCAGCGCGGACACCATGCCGCACTCGGCGCACAGGCCGAGTCCGTACGAGGCGTTCTCGACGTTGCAGCCGGTGACGATGCGCCCGTCGTCGACCAGGCCGGCGACGCCGACCTTGAACCGCGAGTACGGCGCGTACGCCGAGTGCATCGCGTCGACGGCGGCCGCGGTCAGGCCGGCCCAGTCGACGGTCGGTGGGAGGGTCATGGCGACGACCGTAGTGGTCCGACGCGGTCGATGGTCAGGGGACGGCGAGCCGGCCCGCGACGACGTCGGCGCGAACGCGCTCGACGGCGGCGCGCACGTCGTCCGGGACCGCGCCGCCGGCCCGACCACCGGTCTGGTCCACGACCAGGTCGACCGCCCCGTTCGCCATCGTCCCGACGACCGGTGCGCCGACGAAGACACCGTCGGCGACCTGCTGGGTGACCTCGAGCGCGACGACCGTCGGATCGTCCACGATCCGCGCGAGCGGCGCGGCGACCGGATCGGTGCCGACGGCGACGACCCGGACCCCACCCGCGGCGACCGCGTCGGCGAGGCCGACGGCGAGGACGACATCGGTCCCCCGACCCGCCCACCGGGTCGCCACCCGCCGTGCGGCCAGCGGTCCCCCGACCACGCGCGGCGGGTCCACGCCGCGGGCCGCGGTCGCCGACGCACCACCGTGCCGAACGCCGGCGGCGAACGCCTCGATCAGCCCCGGCGCGTCCGGATCGGCTCGGTCCCCGATCGCCCCGGGGCGCTCGGACAGGCGCGCGGCCAGGTCACCGGCGACGAACGCCGCGCCGGCCCGATCGAACTCCAGCGCGGCGAAGTTCGCCGGTCGGCTGCCGAACCGGACGCCGGTACCGGCGACGGGCAGTTCGCCGTGCCGCACCGCGAACGTGGCCAACTGCGGGCCGAAGCCGTCGGTGACCGACAGCACGAGCGCGCAGCCGCTGGCGAGCATGCGCTCGGCGACGGGTCCGACCTCGCGACCCGCACGCACCTGCGCCGAGCGGACGGTGAATCCGGCCGCGGCCAGGGCCCCGACGGTCCGGGCCGTCGCCTCGGCGTCGGGCCCGTTCCCGGCGGGGCCGAGGACGCATACGTCCGCGACCACGGGCACCGTGGTCGGGCCGACGGCCGACGGGGGCGGCGTGCCGGCGGCCGTCGGCGCGACCGGTGCCGTCGTCGGCGCCCCGCAGGCGCAGGCGAGGACGGCGAGCGCCGACAGTGCGGCGGCCAACCGGGTCGGCGGACGCGCCGGGGAGGGCCGGGTCGTCAGTGCTCTTCGCCCTTGAGGTACGGCTTGCCGTCGGCCGCGGGCATCCGCAGCCGCTGGGTCGCCAGGGCGAGGACCAGCAGTGTGGCCACGTACGGAGTCACGAACGCGACCTGTGGCGGGACGTCGTCGGTCAACGCCCACCACGCCGCCATCGCCGCGGCGACGACGAGGCTGACGACCGCGCCGATCCAGCGGCGGCGGAACACCAGCCAGGCGGCGTACACGACCAGCAGGATCGCCACGAGCAGGAGCAGCGCGTGGACCGCACCGCCCCCGCGCAGTTGGAGCGCGTCGGTGTACCCGAACAGGCCCGCGCCGGCAGCCAGTCCGCCCGGGCGCCAGTTGCCGAAGATCATCGCGGCCAGGCCGATGTAGCCGCGGCCACCGGTCTGCCCCTCGCGGTAGATCTGCGCCGCGACGATGGCCAGGTACGCGCCGCCGACACCGGCGAGCGCACCGGAGGTCACCACGGCGATGTACTTGTACCGGATGACGTTGACCCCCAGGGTCGCCGCGGCGTACGGCGCTTCCCCGCACGAGCGCAGGCGCAGGCCGAAACTGGTCCGCCACAGGACGAAGAAGGTGGCGACCACCAGCGCGATCGCGATGATCGTGATGAACGAGACGTCGGTCGTGATGCCGGCGACGATCGCCGCGAGGTCGGAGACGAAGAACCAGCCCTGGTCCGCGATCGACTTCGCGACCGACGAGACGACCGGCAACGTCACCGTGCCCATGGCCGGGATCTGCGGCGACTGGGTCTGACCGCCGCCGGGGGTGCCGATGAACCACTCGGCGGCCAGGAACTGGGTCAGTCCGAGCGCGAGGATGTTGATGGCCACGCCCGAGACGATCTGGTCGACCGCGAAGGTCACCGTCGCGACCGCGTGCAGCAGCGCGCCGAGCGCGCCGAACGCGACGGCGGCCGCCAGGCCGGCCCACGGCCCCCACTGGAACCCGGCCCAGCCGGCACCGAAGGTTCCCAGGATCAGCATCCCCTCCAGCCCGATGTTCACCACGCCCGCCCGCTCGGACCACAGCCCGCCCAGACCGGCCATTGCGATCGGCACGGCCAGGCCGAGGGCCGCGGCGGCGGTGCCGGCCGCGGTGAGGTTCCCCGCGCCGGTGATGACGCGGACGGCGGAGAAGATCAGCAGCAGGACGGTCGCCAGGTAGAGCATGCGCAGGCCGGTGAGGCCACGGCGGGACTG
>CAYMNG010000046.1:0-19845 GCA_964391765.1 uncultured Bifidobacteriaceae bacterium
GGCCATCCGGTGGTTGACCCCGCCGCCGCACCGCACCGCGTACTTCTCCAGCGCGCGCAGCCCCGGAGTCGTCTTCCGGGTGTCGCGGATCCGCGCGGACGTCCCGCCGATCGCATCCACCCAGGTGCGCGTGAGCGTCGCGATCCCGCTGAGGTGGCCGAGCAGGTTCAGGGCCGGACGTTCGGCCTGCAGCAGCGCGTGCGTCGGTCCGGCGACCGAGAGCACGACCGTGCCGACGGCCAGCCGGTCCCCGTCGGCGACGTGCTCGACGATCTCGACGTCGTCGTGGCCGACGACGGCGAAGACGCCGGCCGCGACGGGGACCCCGGCCACGATCCCGGAACACCGGGCGACGAGGTCCAACGTCGCGCGCTGGTCGGGCGGGACCGTCGCGACGGTCGTCACGTCGACCCCGCCGTCCAGGTCCTCGGCCAGCGCCTGCCACACGACGCCCAGCACGGCGTCGACGTCGAGTCCGGCCGCCTCGATCTCGGCACCGATGCGTTCGCCGAATCCGGTCATGTCGCTCCCCTCACCTGCTCGGCCGTCGTCGTCAGCGTGCCGTCCTCGGCGCGTCGGGTGACCAGGTGGACGCGCCACCGCTCGTCGTCACGCTCCGGGAAGTCCTCTCGCCAGTGCGAACCGCGGGTCTCCTCGCGCATCCGCGCGTGCCGCACGAGAACCGTTGCGATCGCGTGGATGTTCGCGGTCTCCCAGTCCTCCGTCGACGGCCGCGCCCCCGCCACGCCGCCCAGACCGGCGAGGTCGGCGGCCGCCTCCGCGAGGGATCGCGCGCTGCGCAGTACCCCGGCATGGGCGTCCATGACCTGCTGGACCGTGCGGCGCACCGCGTGCGGCAACAGCACGGCCGGCCCGCCCGCGGCGGCCGCCGGCGCCGCCGACAGGTCGTCCTCGTCGATCGCGACCACGATCCGACGGGCGAAGACCATGCCCTCGAGCAGGGAGTTCGACGCGAGCCGGTTCGCTCCGTGCACCCCCGTGCACGCGACCTCCCCGCACGCGTACAGCCCGGGGATCGACGAGCGCCCCCACAGGTCCGTCCGCACCCCGCCGGACACGTAGTGCTGGGCCGGGGCGACGGGGATCAGGTCGGTGACCGGGTCGATTCCGCGCTCCCGGCAACCGCGCAGGATGGTGGGGAACCGTTGCAACCACACGTCGGCACCGAGCATCCGGCCGTCCAACCACGCGTGCGCGACGTCGTCGTCGCGCATGCGTCGCATGATCGCCTTCGCGACGACATCTCGCGGCGCGAGGTCCGCCAGCGGGTGGACGTCGGCCATGAGCCGGTTCCCCCTGGTGTCCAACAGGACCGCGCCCTCACCGCGGACGGCCTCCGACACCAGCGGCTGTTGGCCCTGGGCCAGCGGACCCAGCCACATGACCGTCGGGTGGAACTGCACGAACTCCAGGTCCGCGATCGCCGCGCCGGCCCGCAGCGCCAGCGCCACGCCGTCGCCGGTCGAGACGTACGGGTTGGTCGTCTGCCCGAAGACCTGCCCGAAGCCGCCGGTCGCGAGCACGACCGCCGGCGCCAGCGCCGCACCGACTCCGTCGCGCTGGCCCGCGCCCATGACGTGCAGCGTCACGCCCTGCGCCCGCCCGGACTCGTCCTGGACGAGGTCGAGGACGATCGCGTCCTCGATCACCTCGATCCCGGGGTCGGCGCGGACCGCCGCGATCAACGCGCGCGAGATCTCCGCGCCGGTCGCGTCACCGCCGGCGTGGACGATCCGGTTGCGCAGGTGCCCGCCCTCGCGGGTCAGCGCGATCGCCCCCTCGGCGTCCAGGTCGAAGTGCGCACCGATGTCGATCAACCCGGTGATCGCGGCGGGGCCTTCGGTGACCAGGACCCGCACGGCGTCCTCGTCGCACAGGCCCACCCCGGCGACGAGGGTGTCGTGCAGGTGCTCCTCGGGGGAGTCCTCCTCGGAGATGGCGGCGGCGACACCGCCCTGGGCCCACCGGGTCGATCCCTCGTCGACCTGGGCCTTGGTCACCAGCAGGACGGTCCGGCCGGTCGCCCGCGCGTGCAGCGCCGCCGTGAGGCCGGCCACGCCCGAGCCGACGACGACGACGTCCGCGCCGGCCGTCCAGCCCGGGTCGGCGGCCAACAGCCGACCCATCGCCGTCATCGGATCACCACGCCTTCGTTGTCGATCAGTCGGGTCGTGCCGACGCGCGCGGCCACCAGCGCCCGGGCCGGACCGCTCGGCGGTGCCGGACCGAGTCGAGGATCGGTCAGCACGAGGTAGTCCACCTCGATCCCGGACTCCGCGTCGAGCACCCGTCGACCCGCGGCGAGCGCGGCCGCGCGACCGTGCACCGCCGCCCGGGTGAGCGCGGTCAACGCGCGCGGCAGCGCCGTCGCGGCCCGACGCTCGGCCGTGGACAGGAACCGGTTGCGGCTGCTGAGCGCCAGCCCGTCCGGCTCGCGGACGGTGGGAACCGGGACGATCCGCGTCGCGAGGTCGAGGTCGGCGACGAGCCGGGACACGAGCACCAGCTGCTGGTAGTCCTTCTCCCCGAACGTCGCGACGTCGGCCCCGACGATGCTCAACAGCTTCGTGACGATGGTGAGCGTGCCGCGGAAGTGCCCAGGTCGGGCGGCCCCTTCCAGAATGTCCCCGAGCGGGCCCGGGTCGACCGTCACGCTGTCCGGCCGGAATCCGCCGCTGGGGCCGTACATCTCCACCGCGTCGGGCGCGAACACGTAGTCCGCGCCGGCGCGCGTCGCCGCGGCGACGTCGGCCGCCAGCGTCCGCGGGTACCGGGAGAGGTCCTCGCCCGGCCCGAACTGCGTGGGGTTCACGAACACCGTCACGACGACGGTCCCGCCCGGGCCGATCTGTCGGCGCGCGGCGGCGACGAGTTCGACGTGTCCGGGGTGCAGCGCACCCATCGTCGGCACGACCGCCCACGGTCGCGGCGCACCGGCCAGCGCGCCGCGCAGTTCCGCGACGGTGTGGACGAGCGCTGCCGTCACGACCGCCCGCCCGTCGCGGTCAGCACGTCGAGCAGGCCCGCGGCCGTCGACACGTCGATCAGCCCCGCTGCGACGGCCCGGTCGGCCGTGAGTCGCCCCAGGACCCGGTACGCGTCGGCAGCCAACGGGTCCACCGCGGCGATCCGCGCGACGTGCACGGCGACCGCCTGCGCGTCGCCGCGGGCCACCGGGCCGGTCAGCGCGCTGTCACCGTGGCGCAGCGCGTTGTCCAGCGACGCGTGCAGCAGCGGGGACATCAGGTGCGCACCCTGCGCCACACCGGCATCGGCGAGCAGGTCGACCGCGGTCGTCACGAGGGTCATGAGGTAGTTGGCGCCCAACGTGAGCGCGGCGTGGTACAGCGCCCGGGCCTGTTCGGGGATCCACACCGGATCCGCGCCCATCTCCACGACCAGCGCTTCGGCGACCGGGCGCATCGCCTCGGGTGCGGTCACGCCGAACGGGCAGTCCGCCAGCCGGGCCAGGTCCACCGACGTCCCGGTGAACGTCATCACCGGATGCAGCGCCAGGGGCTGCGCACCGACCTGCGCCGCGGGCGCGAGGACCTGGACCCCGAATCGCCCGGACGGGTGCGCGACGAACTGGCCGGCGTGGATCGCACCGGCCTCGACCAGGCCGACGACCAGCGCGGGCAGGGCGTCGTCGGGGACGGCGAGCAGGACGAGGTCGGCGCCGGCGGCGACGTCCGGGGCCGGTCGGATGTCGACCCCCGGCAGCAGCGCCTCGGCGCGCAGCCGCGACAGGTCGGACACCGCCGAGACGGCGACGATCTCGTGACCGGCCCGGCGTAGTGCCGCGCCGAGGACCGCGCCCACCCGCCCGGCGCCCACCACGCCGACCCGAAGCCGCGGCGGTCCAAGACTCACGCGTCGGAGCGTAGACCGCGCCCGGTCGTGCGCCGGTCGCCCCTGGCACGATGACCCGGTGCCCGACCGCCACGAGACGCTCGGAGTCGGCCTCGCCGGGATGCTCCCGTGCGACGACGTCCTCGACCTGCCCGCCCGGCACCCGTTGACCACACCCGGCTTCACGTTGGCCGTCGACCTCGTCGGGGGCCCGGTCGATCCCGTCGTCGTCGCGGCCGACGCCACGTGCGGCCTCATGCATCGGGGCGCGGAGAAGTTGTTCGAGGCCAGGGACTATCGCCAGGCGATGCTGCTGGCGAACCGCCACGACTGGCTCTCGTCGTTCTGCGGCGAGCTCACGGTCGCCCGCGCGGCCGAGGACGCGCTGGGCATCGTCCCGCCGCTGCGGGCCACCTGGGCGCGCACGCTCGTCGTCGAGGCCCAGCGGGCCGCGGCGGCACTGGCGTTCCTCGCGCCGATCGCCGGTCCCGCGAGCGCCGCGGCCGACCGCCTGCGCGAGGAGCACGCCGTCGCGCTCGCGATCGCGACCGGGGCGCGGGTGCACCCCGGGTTCGCCCGCGTCGGCGGCGTGGCCCACGCGATCCCCGACGACGCGTTGACCGCCTACGACCGGATCCGCGCCGACACGGCCGCGCTGCACGAACCTCTACGCGCCGCCGTCGCGGCGTACGCGGACCGGTTCGCGGGCGTCGCCGCGCTCAGCCGCGAGCAGGCGATCGCCTTCGGCACGAGCGGGATCGTCGCTCGCGCCAGCGGCCTGGACCTCGACCTGCGCCGGGACGAGCCCGATCTGGCGTACGGCGAGCTGACCGACGTCGTCGGCGCGCCCGTGCGGTCCGCCGGCGACGTTCCCGCGCGATACGAGTTGCTGGTCAGCCAGGTCGTCGCGGCCACGGGGATCCTCGCGGCCTGCGTCGAGCGGTTGCGCGCGTTGGGCCCGGGGCCGATCGACGTCCCGCTGCCCAAGGTCGTGCGCCTGCCCGAGGGGACGACCTACGCCCGGCTCGAGGGTCCGCTCGGGGTGTGCGGCGCGTTCGTCGTCAGCACGGGGGAGAAGACTCCGTGGCGACTGAAGATCCGCTCTGCGTCGTTCGCCTCGATGCAGGCGATGACCGTCGCGTTGGCCGGTGTGCCGCGGTCGGCGCTCGCGGACGCGGTGATGAGCTTCCCCGTCGTGATCGGGGACGTGGACCGCTGAATCGGGGGACGTGGACCGGACGCCCACCCCGCACCCCTCCTCGATCTTGAGCTTGTACCGCGTGTTTCCCGCTGGCACCCGGTGCAACCTCAAGACCGGCGCGGGTGATCTGTCCGGCCGGCGGGGACGGTCAGTCCTCGCCGTGCTCGCGCAGGTAGGTGACGAACCGCGCGCGCAGCAGTTCGCGCGTGGTCTCGTCGAGCGCCGCGTCGTCGTCACCGATCAGTTGGCGCACCGCGCGCACGGTCTCGATGAACGTCCCGCCGGCCGCGCCGAGATCCCCGCCCTCACCCTCGATCGCGACCATGCCGGGCATGTGCCCGAACAGGTCGGTGAAGAACCCCAGGTCCAGGTGTCGTTCGGCCCGCTTGAACGCACGGTGCCGCAACTCGGCGAACGGCAGGTCCTCCAGCACGACGTCGCTCATGCGCCCGAGCCTATTGCGACTCCTCGGCGACGACCGCGCCGGCGGGTCGTCGGCACGCATCGCCTTGGATATTGTCGTTCGGTGGCCGCGGAGTCGAGTGCACCGACGGGGATCTGCTTCCCCGCGGGCGGCGACGGCCATCGCAGCACGACGGCGACCGGCCGGGCGATCTTCGCCGACAGCGCGCGGACCGTCGACGGCGAACTCGCCGCCCGGATCGAGCACACCGCCAACTGGCGCAACGGCTACCCCCGGCCCTTGCGCGACCTCGTACGCATCGCCGCGACCGAACCGTCGGCCGCGATCACGATCGCGCGCGACGGACTGTCCTCGGCCCGACGGCGGATGGAGTTCGTGCACGAGGGCGAGCGCATGGCCATCGCCGAGGCGATGTCCGCCGGCCTCGGGACCGGCCTGGGCTCGGTCACCGTCCGCGGGAGCGTCGACGTCGACACCGCGTTGGCGCTGCCGTACCACGGGCGAGTGCTGCGCGGCGACGACCTGCGCCGCCAGGTCGACACCTGGGTCGGCGCCGGAGTCGCCGAACCTGCGCTGGCGTCGACGATCGACCTGCTGATCGACAACCCCGACTGGTTCGACCTGCGTGGCGTCGACGTCGCCGTCCTCGGCGCGAGCGCGGAGATGGGGCCGACGCGGTCCCTGCTGCGCTGGGGGGCCCGCGTACACGCCGTCGACCTTCCCCGCACGGACCTGTGGCAGCGCCTGATCGCGGCGACCCGCGCGTCGGCCGGGACCCTGCGCGTCCCGATCGGCCTCGACGTCGACGGGCGGCCACCGTTCGTGGTCGGCGGCGACGTCCATCCCGAGGACGACGCCACGGTCGCCGCCGGGGCCGGTGCGGACCTGATCACCCAGGCACCGCGGATCGCCGCCTGGCTCGCCGAGGTCCCGGACCCGCTCGTCCTCGGCACCTACGCCTACGCCGACGGGGCGGCGCACGTCCTGCTGACCGTGGCCGCCGACGCGATCGCGAACCGACTGCGCGCACTTCGTGACGACCTTTCGCTGGCGTACCTGGCCACCCCGACCGACGTCTTCGCGGTTCCGGCGGAGGCGGTCGCCGAGTCCCGCCGCCGGTGGGACACCCGCGGCATCGGCGGACTGCTGCAGGCGCCGCTGCGGCTGCTGCGCCAGTTCGAGCCGAACTACCCCGACGACCTCGCCGACACGCACGGCCGTCCGTTCGGCCTGTGCGACGCGCTGGTGACCCAGCAGGGGCCGAACTACGCCCTGGCCAAGCGCCTGCAGCTGTGGAACGCGCTGGCCGCGCGGGCGGACGGACTGCGCGTCTCGGCGAACCTCGCGCCGGCGACGCGTACCGGCTCGGTCATCCGCAACCGCGCCCTCGCCGCCGCCTACTCCGGGGCCGGCCGGTTCGGGGTGGAGGTCTTCGAGCCGCAGACGTCGACCGTGCTGATGGCGGCGCTCCTCGTCCACGACCTGCGCAACCCCGCCGCCCTCGCCGATCCCCGTACGCCCGTGGAGAACCCGATGGACCTGTACACCCGCAACGCGACCCACGGCGGCCTGTGGCGCGCCGCGTACACCCCCCGCAGCGTCCTGGGGATCGCCGCGATGCTCGGCGTGGTCGAGGCGCGCTCGTGACCGCGTCGGTCGCCGGCGCGATCCTCGAACTGCTCGGCCGCCAGGGGACGACCCACGTCTTCGGAATCCCCGGCGTGCACAACCTGCCGTTCTGGGACGTCGACTCCACGCTGGCACCGCGGATCGTCGGGGTCCGCCACGAGCAGGCCGCCGGATACGCCGCCGACGCGTACTTCCGCACGACCGGAACCGTCTCGGCGGCGGTGGTCACCAGCGGGCCGGGCACCGCCAACGTCGTCACCGCGTTCGGCGAGGCGTTCGTCAGCGGGTCGCCGGTCATCGTCCTGGCCAGCGAGGTGGCCGTCGCCCACCGGGTCCGAACCGGGCCGCGGGGCCTGCTGCACGAGATGCTCGACCAGGGCGCGATGTTCGCCGCGTTCGGCGCGACCGCCCACTCCGCGACGACACCGCAGGAGGCGATCGCCGCGGCTGTCATCGCGCTGCGCGACGCGACGACCGGCCCGGGCGTCGGCGGCTACGTCGGCGTGCCCACCGACGTCCTCGGCGAGCAGTGGCGCGGCGCGCTCCCGGCGATCGGGCACCGGCCCGCGCCGGTGGCCGATCCCAGCGACGTCGCCGCCTTCGCCGAGATCGTCGCGGCCAGTACCCGGCCGATCCTGTGGCTGGGCGGAGGTGTCGTCACCAGCGGGGCCGAGGCCGCGGCGCGTGCGCTCGCGCATCGCCTGGGCGCCCCGGTCCTGACCAGCTACGCCGGCCGCGGGCTGCTGGCCGGCGACCGGCTCCTCGTCGACGCGCCGATCCACGAGCCGGAGGTCGCCGCGATCCTCGGCGAGTCCGACCTCCTGATCGTGCTCGGCTCGTCGTTCGACGCGATGAACACCAAGAACTGGCGGATGACCATGCCCGATCGACGCGTCGCCGTCACCCTCGGCGACCAGATCCGGCGCACCGTCGACTTCGACCGCGTTATCGCCGCGGACCTGCCAGCGGCGATGACCGCGATCGCCGACGCGCTCGACGACGCCGGCGTCGCCGCACGCCCACCGTGGACCGACGTGACCGGTGTGCGCGGACGAATGCTCGCGCGCCTCGCCGCGGACCCCCGCACCGCCTCGGCCGTCGCGTGGGTCGACCAGGTCGAGGCCGGCTGGCCGGACGACGGCGTCGTCGTGTGCGACATGGCGGTCGGGGCCTACTGGGTCGGCGGGTACACCTCGCAGCCGCGACCGCGGCGGCTCGTGCACTCGGTCGGCTGGGGAACCCTCGGCTACGCGCTGCCCGCCGCGATCGGCCCGGCGTCGGCCGGCCGGCCCACCCTGGCGGTGTGCGGTGACGGCGGGCCGATGTTCGCCCTCGGTGAGCTCGCCACACTCGCCCAGGAGTCGCTGCCGGTCACGGTCCTGATCGTCGACGACGGCGGCTACGGGATGCTGCGGTACGACCAGCAGGTGTTCGGCCACCCCGAGCGTGGCGTGGACCTGTTGACGCCGGACTGGGTCGCCCTGGCCGCCGCGTTCGGCATCAGCACCGAGCGGATCGGTGACGTCGACCGACTGCGTGGCGCGCTCGGCCGGGCCGCCGAGGCGAACCGGCGCGGGGAGCCGCGCCTGGTGGTCTGGACGCACCGGCTGTTCCCGCCGCGCACGCAGTCACCGCGCTGGTTCGAGGACTGAACCGCGGACGAATCGGACAGCGCCGGCGCGCGTGGGTAGCCTCAGGGACGTGCGCCACGTCATTCGAGCCACCCGAAGCGGCCTGGTCGCGCTGGTGGCCGTGTGCCTGCTGGTCCCCGCGACCTCGGCCCGGGCCGACGACTCCGCGACCACGCCCACCGCGACGAGCGCCCCGGCCCCGACGGCCGACGGCGAGCCGGCGCCGCCGGCCGAGCCCCCGGTCGAGCCGCCGGCCGAGCCCCCGGTCGAGCCGCCGGCCGAGCCCCCGGTCGAGCCGCCGGCCGAGCCCCAGGTCGAGCCCCCGGTCGAGCCGCCGGCCGAACCCCCGGTCACGCCCCCGGCCGGGAATCCGCCCAGTCGACTCCCGCTGCGCGCCGGGGCGCACGGATGGCGAGTCAAGATCGCACAGGACCGCTTGTCCTGGTTGGGCTACCGCATCACGCCTGCCAGCCGGTCGGCGCAACGGATGGGCGAAACGACCGTCGCCGCGGTCGCGGCGTTCCAACGCAAGTTCGGCTACCGCCCGACCGGCGTCATCGGTCCGGGCACGTGGGACCTGCTGGCCGCCAAGGCCGGCCGGATCGGGCAATTACCCCGCGCGTGCGGCGCCGGGCGCGTGGTCTGTGTCGACAAGGACACCCGCCTGGTACGCCTCGTCGAGGACGGCACCGTCCGGATCACCCTCGACGCCCGGTTCGGCTTCCCCGGTGCCGCGACCCGGGAGGGCGCCTTCCGGGTCAGTCGCAAGAGCCGTGATCACGTCTCGTCCCTGTACCGCACCTGGATGCCGTTCGCGATGTTCTTCAGCGGCGGTCAGGCCGTGCACTACTCCCCGTACTTCGCCCGGGACGGCTACAACGGCGGGTCGCACGGCTGCGTGAACCTGCGCGACTTCGCCGGCGCCCGCTGGCTGTTCGACCACGTTCCGCTCGGCACCCCGGTGTACGTGTACCGATCCGGGCGCTGACAGACAGGGAAAGCCCGCGCGGCTGGGGGGCTGTCGCGCGGGCCTTCAGGCGCCGCAACGAAGGCGACGCCGTGCCACCACGAGGGGCGGCCGCCGTCCCGGGGGAGGACGACTTCCTCATTGTGCATCACGATCACCGGCGTTGTCATGCCGGCGACGGCCGGTCGTGGGCGCCGTCATGCCGGCGACCCGCGACCGGTCCGACGCGGTGCGCCTACTCGGCGTCCAGCGCGATCGCCACGTTCTCCTCCCGGGCGACGAGGTGGTTGTCCGCGTCGTAGACGCTGATCGTCTCGTCCTCCAACAGCAGCGAACCATCGGCGTCGAGGACGTCGACCGTCTCGTCGACGATCGACCCGTCCGGGCCGGTCGCGACGACGATGTCGTCGACGACGGCACCCACCGGCGCGCCGGCCTCGTCCCGGACGATCGTCATCGCGATCTCCTCGCCGATCTCGATGTCGTCGCCGATCTCGATGTCGTCTTCGGCCATCTGTGATCTCCCTCGCTGGACGGGCAGGAACTGCCGGACCCGCAGAGCCTAGTCGTGGCCGATGCGGCCGGCCCCGACGTCCCTACCGAGCGGCGATCGGGATGCTGAGCCGAAAGTGCCCGCCCGGCCGAGGTTCGGCCCACGCCCGGCCGCCGTTCGCGGCCGCCACCGCGGCCACGATCGCCAGCCCCAGCCCACTGCCGCCCTCGTCGCGGTCCCGGGCCTCGTCCAGGCGAACGAACCGGCCGAACACCCGCTCGCAGTCCTCGACGGCCAGACCGCAACCGTCGTCGTCCACGGCCAGGTCGGCGCAGCCCGCGGTCCCCGTCAGGCGGACGTCGACTCGCGTCCGGGCGTGCCGGACGGCGTTCGCCAGGAGGTTGTCCACGGCGCTACGGACCGACCGCTCGTCGACGACGATCTGCACGGGGGTCAGGTCGGCGACGACGTCCACGTCGGCCCGGCGCGCCTGCGCCGCGACGACGGCGGCGCGCACGACGTCGGCGACGTCGACCGGTGCGCGCGCCGGCGCCTCGCGGGCGTCGGAGCGGGCGAGCACGAGCAGGTCGGCGACGAGTTCGTCCAGCCGGCTCAGCTCCGCCAGCGCCAGCTCGCGACCCTCCATCGGCCCGTCGGCGAACTCCAGCGCCACCCGAAGCGTCGTCAGCGGGTTGCGCAGCTCGTGCCCGGCATCGGCGACGAACTGCTGGGTCGTTCGCGCCTGGGTGTGCAGGTGGTCGATCATGGCGTTCAACGTCCGGCCGAGCCGCTCGACCTCGTCACCGGTCGCCTGCACCGTCAGGTTGCCGTCGCGGACCCCGGACATCGCCTCGGCCTGCCGACGCAGGTCCTCGACCGAGGCCAGGGCCCGGCCGACCGCGAACCACACCGCCAGCCCGACGCCGACGAGGGCGACCGGCAACATGATGGCCAGTGCGACCAGGACGCTGGCCTGGACGCGCGCCACCGGAGCCAGGCTCGCCCCGGCGCACAGTGCGACCGGCCCGTTCGCCGTCGTCGCCACCTGCGTGCTCGCCGTGAGGTAGCCATCGGGGTCCGCGCACAGGCGAAGGTCCGCTCGCAGGCCCGGGCTGTGGGCGAGCACCCGCCCGTCGGCCGCCACGATCTGCACCGCGACCGGGCTGGCGACATCGGTCGCCACGAGATCGGTCGCGTCCTCGGGCAGGTCGTCGATCTGCGCGGCGACCTCGCGGACCCGCGTGTCGACGGCTTCGGCCAGGTTCGCGTACGCCAGTCGCGTCGTCACCACGAACGCGACGACCCCGAGCACCGATCCGAACACCAGCATCGCCGCGACCGACCCGAGGACCGCGCGCCCGCGGACGCTGCGCGGTATCAGTCCGCACCGCCGGCGGACAGGCGGTAGCCGACGCCGCGCACGGTCGCGATGAGCGCGGTGCCGAGCTTGCGCCGGACCTGGCCGATACACACCTCGACCGCGTTCGGGTCCAGGTTCGGTTCGTCCCAGACGCGCTCGAGCAGTTCGCTCTTGCTGACCACCTCGTCGACGTGCTGGGCGAGGTAGACCACGGTCGAGTACTCCCGCGCGGTCAGCTCGACCTCGCGACCGTCGACCAGGCACAGGTGCTTGCGCGGCTCCAGGCGCAGCGGTCCGACGGAGATCGGGGCGGCCGCGTCGACCCGGCGGCGCAGCAGCGCGTTCATGCGCGCGAGCAGGACCACGGTGCTGAACGGCTTGGTGACGTAGTCGTCGACGCCGAGCTCGAAGGCATCGGCCTGGTCGTATTCGCCGTCCTTCGCCGTCAGCATCAGGACCGGCGTCCGCACGCCGTCCGCGCGCAGCGACTCGACCACGCGGTAGCCGGACAACCCCGGCAGCATGGGGTCCAGCAGGATCAGGTCGTACCCGCCGGCCGCCGCACGGGCGAGGGCCCCCGGGCCGTCGTGCACGACGGTGCAGTCGAACCCGTTGCGCTCCAGCCCCTGCCGCAGCGCCTCGGCCAGACGGACCTCGTCGTCGGCGATCAGGACGCGGGGGCGGACGGTCACGTCCATGAGTCTGCCAAACCGACCGCCGCCATCCGTCGTGCACCGGACACCGAAAGGGGCGGCGCGCTCGGGGGATGTGACGCGCCGCCCCTGGAGGGCCCGAGGAGGAGGAGTTCGGGCCTCGGTGGTTCCGCCGCGGCTTCGGGGTGCGCCCCAAGCCGGACTCCCCGAGTCTGCGCGCACCCGGCGGCGGACGCCAGCACCGGACAGGGCCGGCACAGGAGCGGCTCAGGTTCTCCTCAGGTGCTTTCGGGCTAGCCTTGGCGCCGGCGACCTGCCGCCGTGTGACTGCCGCCGCGTGGAGGAGGACGATGGGCCACGACCACGGCACCTCCCTCGTCAGTGCCGGCCGCGCGCACCGCCGCCGCCTGGTGATCGTGCTGGCGCTGTCGATCGCCGTCCTCGTCGTCGAGGTCGTCGGGGCCGTCGTCACCGACAGCCTCGCCCTCCTCGCCGACGCCGGCCACATGCTCACCGACGTCGCCGGGGTGTCGCTGGCGATCGCCGCGGTGACGTTGGCGGCCCGCCCGCCGAGCGCCGGGCGGACGTTCGGCTACTACCGACTGGAGATCCTCGCCGCGGTCGTCAACGGCGTGCTGCTCCTCGGCGTCGCGATCGTCATCGCCGTCGAGGCGTGGCAGCGCTGGTTCGAGCCGCCCCAGGTGCGCGGCGGGTTGATGCTCGGGTTCGCCGTCGTCGGCCTGGCGGCGAACCTCGTCGCGATGGCCATCCTGCGCGCCGGGGCCAAGGAGAGCCTCAACGTCAAGGGTGCCTACCTCGAGGTCCTCAGCGACGCCCTCGGCTCGGTCGCGGTCATCGCCGCCGCCGTCGTCATCTCGCTGACCGGGTGGGACCGGGCCGACGTCGTGGCGTCCGTTCTCGTCGCCGCGCTGATCCTGCCGCGGACGTGGACCCTGCTGCGCGAGGCCGTGGACGTCCTGCTCGAGGCCGCCCCCAAGGGGGTGGACCTCGAACGGGTGCGTGAGCACATCGTCGGCGTCCCGGGCGTCGTCGACCTGCACGACCTGCACGTGTGGACGCTGACGTCCGGGATGCCGGTGATGTCCGCCCACGTCGTCGTCGACGACACCGTGATCACCGACGGCACGTCCGGCGAAGTCCTCGACGCCCTCGGCGAGTGCCTGGCCCACCACTTCGATGTCGAGCACTGCACGTTCCAGCTCGAGCCGGTCGGCCACGCCGACCACGAGCACCCCACCCACGCCTGACCGGTCCGTCCGGTCAGGCTGTCCGCTCGCCCTGTCCGCTCGCCCTGTCCGCTCGACCTGTCCGCTCGACCTGTCCGCCGGTCAGGGACCGAACACGACGGTCCGCTGCCGGTTGAGGAACACCCGGTCCTCGGCGAACAGTCGGACCGCCCGCGACAGCACCACCTGCTCCACGTCGCGGCCGATCTCGGCGAGGGCCTCCGGTCCGTGGACGTGCCCCACCCGCACGACCTGCTGTTCGATGATCGGCCCCTCGTCCAGGTCACGGGTGACGAAGTGGGCCGTCGCGCCGATGATCTTCACGCCCCGTTCGTGGGCCTGGTGGTACGGCCGCGCGCCCGCGAAGCCGGGCAGGAACGAGTGGTGGATGTTGATGATCCGCCCCGGCAGGCGACGGCAGGCCTCGTCGGACAGGATCTGCATGTACCGGGCGAGGACGAGGACGTCGACCTCGCGCTCGGCCACCAGCGCGAGGAGGCGCTCCTCCTGTGCCGGCTTCGTCGCCGGCGTGATCGGCAGGTGGTCGAACGCCAGCCCGTACCGCTCCGCGATCGGCTGGCAGGTCCGGTGGTTCGAGACGATCCCGGCGATGTCGAGGGGCAACTCCCCCGCCTGCCAGCGGTACAGCAGGTCACGCAGGCAGTGGTCGTACTGCGACACCGCGATCAGCGCCCGCCGATGCTCCCGTTCCGGTCGCAGGCCGATCGTCGCGTCGAACCGGCCGGCGACCGCCTCGACGGCGGACCGCACGCGTGCGACGTCGGCCTCGGTCTCGAACCGCGTGCGGGCGAAGAACAGCCCGGTCTCGACGTCGGAGAACTGCTCCTGTTCCAGCACGTTCGCGCCGACGTCGAGGAGTGCGCCGCTGAACGCGTGGATGATCCCGACGGTGTCCCGGCAGGTGACCGACAGGATGTGGACCGGCATCGCTCCCTCTCGCTGGCGAAGTCGTCACGGTACGCCACCGCGACCGGGCACAATCACCCCGTGGTGTCGCTGCGACCGGGGTGGGTCACGCGCTGGGCGATGGACCCGCCCGTCCGGGTCGGGATCGCCGGCGCGGCGGCGGCCGTTCCCGGCAGCCTCGCCCGCGGCCTGCTGCCGCGGACGGTCGCACAGCAGGCGATGGCCAGCGGGATCGTCGCCGGAACGCACTACGAGCTGACCGCGACGACGTGGGCGACCCTGCAGGCGATCGGCGCCCTCCCCGGCGATCGTCCCGGCGTGCGCGCGAACCTCACGCTCGCCGGGGTCGGCGTCGCCGCGGGCGTGGCGATGATCGCCGCGGCCCGCCCGGCCGTCCCGCACTCGCTGCCGGCGGCCGGCGTCGCGGCGGCCGGCCGACTCCTCGCGTTCTCGGCCGCGACCGGCGGCGCGACCGCGGTCTGGGACGACGTGCTGCACCGTCGGCTCGGATTGCGCCCCGGCCTGGACACGACCTTGCTGCCGGCGATCGCGACGAGCGGTGCCGCGGTCGCCCTCGGCGCGCTGTTGCGCCGCGAGCTTCGACCGCAGCACGACCTCGTCGATCCCGATCGGTCGACCTGGACGAAGGTCACCCCGATCGAGGTGGCGAAGGCCGCCGGGATCGGGGTCGCGACCGCGATCGGCCTGGCGTTGGCCACCACCGCGGAGCAGGCCGCGGCCGGCCTGCTCGAACGCGGGCTGTCCCGCCTGCTCCGGCAGGACACCGGGGCGCTGGGCACGCTCGTCGCGCACGAGGTGATCCTCGCCGCGACCGCCGTCGGCGGGGTCGTCGCCTACAACGAGGTGACCCGCCGGATCCAGCACCGCGGCGACGTCGTCGAGCCGGCGTATCCGAACCCCCCGACATCGGTCCACGTCTCGGCGGGACCGGCGAGCGCGATGCCGTTCGACGCGCTGGGGAAGGAGGGCCGCCGGTTCGTGCTCATGGCGCTGACCGCGGCCGAGATCAGCGCCGTCATGGGCGAGCCCGCGATCGACCCGGTTCGCGTCGTCGGCGGATTCGAGAGTTCGGCCGACATCGCCGAGCGCGCCCGGCTGACCGTGGCCGACATGGTGGCGTGCGGCGCGTTCGACCGGTCGACCATCGCGGTGGGCTCGCCGACCGGGGTGGGCTACCTGAACTACTCCCTCGCCGAGGCGCTGGAGTACCTGACCCGGGGCGACTGCGCGATCGTCGTGCCCCAGTATGCGCTGGTGCCGTCGGCGCTCGCGCTCACGCGCACCGCCGAGGCGGAGGAGCTCACGCGGTTGGTGCTCCGGGGGATCGGCGCGCACCTGGCCGGTCGGTCCCCGGCCGAACGCCCACGCGTCGTCCTCCTCGGCGAGAGCCTGGGGGCCAACGTCGCCCTCGACCTCGCCCAGGACGCGGCCGGCCGACCGCACCTGCCCGCCCTGGCCGAACTCGGGGTGGACGCCGGCCTGTACCTGGGCGTGCCGTTCCGTACGCGCCTGTGGGCCTCGTGGCGCGACGACCCGACGGCGGTCGACCCGCACGGGGCCCTCGCCCTGGTGAGCCAGCCCACCGACCCGCCCGATCCACTGGCCCCGCATCTCATGGTCGTGCACCACGACGACCCGGTGAACAAGTACGGCTTCGCGATGGTCGTGCAGCCACCGTGGTGGCTCGGCCCGCCGCAGAGCCGGCCGCCGCTGGTGCCGCGCGAGACCCGGTTCCGACCGGTCACGAGTTTCGTCCTCGCGACGGTCGACCTGCTCAACGGGATGCAGTCGCGACCGGGGACGTTCGTCCGTCGCGGGCACGACTACCGCATCGACCTGCGCCTGGCGCTGCAGCAGGCGTTCGGGCTGACGTGCACCGACGCGCAGGCCGACGCGATCGAGACCGCGCTGCGCGCCCGCGAACAGGAGTGGGCGACCCGACGGCTCGTCGCCCGCACCGTGGACCGCGCCCGGCGGACGATCGCGCGCCAGCTCGCGCAGTGGGGTCAGCAGGTCCCGGCGTACATCGCGCGCAACGCCGCCGACGCCGGGTAGCGGACGCCGGCGATGTCGACCTCCCAGGCGCCGGCGGCGATCCACGCCGCCGTGATCGGCTCGTCGGCCTCGACCATCGCCAGACCCACCGCACCACCGAGGGTGTGGCCGTAGCTGGCCGATCGCACGTAGCCGACCGCGACCCCGTCGCGATGGACGACCTCGGCGTGGTGCATCAGCGGGTCGGGGTCGGTGACGAGCACCTGCAGCAGGCGGCGCGACGGGACGCCGGCCGCGATGTCGCGTGCCACGGCGTCGCGCCCGACGAAGCCCCCCGGCTTGTCCAGCGCGACGGCGAACGCCAGTCCCGCCTCGGTCACGACGTCGGTGTTGTCGATGTCGTGACCGTAGTCGCGGTAGGCGCGCTCCAGGCGCAGGCTGCCCAGCGCACGCAGGCCGGCGTGGCGCAGGCCGAGGTCGGTGCCCGCCTCGCGGATGTGCTCGTAGGCCATGACCGCCTGCTCGGTCGGCAGGTAGAGCTCGAACCCGAGCTCGCCGACGTAGTTGATCCGCACCGCGAGCGGTCGCGCGTAGCCGAGGTCGATCTCCCGGGCGGTGCGGTACGCGAAGGCCTCGTCGCCCAGGTCGGCGCTCGTCAGCCGCTGGAGCAGTTCTCGCGACCTCGGCCCGTGCACGTTCACCTGCGCGAGCCCGGACGTCACGTCGGTGATGCTCGCCTGCAGTTCGCCGACGTGCCGGCGCAGCCAGGCGAGGACGTGCCCGCGCGCGGTGTCCGAGGCCACGACCAGGAACCGGTCGTCGGCGAGCTTCGTGACGGTCAGGTCCGCCTCGATCCGCCCGGCGTCGTTGAGCCACTGGGTGTACGTGATCCGCCCGCACGGCCCGTCGACGGCGTTCGCCGAGACCCGGTCGAGCAGCCGGCCGGCGTCCGGACCGGTCACGAGCACCTTCGTCATGAACGCCATGTCCATCACGCCGACCCCGGTGCGGATCGCGTGGTGCTCGTCCGCCCAGCGGGTGAACCACGCCGGCCGGCCCCAGGTGAGCGGCGCCGCCGCCAGCTCGGCCGGGCCGTACCAGTCCGCCCCCTCCCAGCCGCTGACGTCTCGAAAGCTCGCTCCGGCCGCCGCGAGCCGATCGTGCAACGGCGATCGCCGGATCCCGCGAGCGGTCGCCATCTGCCGCCCGGGGACGTGCGCGGCGTACACCAGGCCGAGCGTCTCGACGGTCCGCTCGGCGCGGTAGCGCGGGTTGAGCTGGTAGTCGTGCATGCGGTCGATGTCGAACGCCGTCACGTCGACGTCGGGCCGGCCGTCGACCAGCCACTGGGCGACGACGCGACCCATCCCGCCGCCGGTGAGGATGCCCACGGAGTTCATGCCCGCGGCGACGAAGTACCCGTCCAGGTCGGGTGCCTGCCCGACGATCGGCGCCAGGTCCGGGGTGAACGACTCCGGTCCGCAGAAGAACAGCCGGACGCCGGCCTCCAGCGTCGCCGGGACCCGGCTCATCGCCCGCTCGAGGTACGGCGCCATCCGGTCCCAGTCCGGCTCGATCGTCCCGAAGGAGAAGTCCGCCGGGACCGCGTCGACGCACCACGGGGCGCAGGCCGGCTCGAACAGCCCGACCATCAGCCCGCCGCCCTCCTCGCGGTAGTACCCGTGGCACGACGGGTCCTCCAGCACCGGCCAGGACGGATCGACGCCGGCGATCGGCTCGGTGATGAGGTAGTAGTGCTCGGCGGCCTGCAACGGGATCGTGACCGCGTTGCGCTCACCGAGTTCGCGCGCCCACATTCCGGCGCAGTTGACGACGGTCTCGCACTCGATGTCGCCGCGCGACGTCTGCACGCCGACCACGCGGCGGCCGCGCGTCAGGACCCGGTCGACCCGGACCTGCTCGACGAACCGCACACCGGCGTCGGTCGCGCCCTTGGCCAGGGCCATCGTCGCGTCGACCGGGTTCACCCGGCCGTCCTGGGGGACGTAGAAGCCGGCGAGCAGGTCGTCGACCCGGGCGAGCGGGAACAGATCGGAGATCTGGGCCGGTGCGATCTCGTGCACCTCCAGGCCGAGGTGGCGATTGAACGCCGCGACGCGTCGGAACTCCTCCAACCGCAACGGGTCTGCCGCCGTCTCGACGAAGCCGACCGGTCGGAACCCGGTCTCGCGACCGGTCTGCGCGCCCAGTCGCGCGTACAGGTCGCGGGTGTACATCCGCATCGACATCGACGTCTCCGACATCGAGCCGAAGCAGGTCATGAGTCCGGCCGCGTGCCAGGTCGTCCCCGAGGTCACCCGGTCCCGTTCGAGCAGGACGACGTCGGACCAGCCCAGTTGCCCGAGGTGGTACGCGATCGACGTGCCGATGATCCCCCCGCCCACGATCACCACGCGGGCCCGGGTCGGCACGTCCGCCATGTCGCTCCCCTCCGGCGGCCAGCGTAGTGAGGCCCCGCCGGGGGCGTCCGCAATGATCGCCCCGTGACCGATTCGCACACCACCGCGCAGGAGGCCGGGCGCGAACTGCGCAACCCCGGCTACGAGATCTTCATGGCGCTGCTGTCGCTGCTCTCGCTCGTCAACATCGTCCTGTTCCTGGTCATCGACAGCCAGGCGATGCGCTACGTGATCCAGGTTCTCGGGTTCGTGCTGACGATCGCCTTCGCCATCGACTTCACCCGCCGGATCGTCACCGCTCCCGACCGCCGGCGGTACTTCTTCCGCGAGTTCGGGTGGGCCGACATGCTCGCCAGCATCCCCCTGCCGCAGACGAACGTGCTGCGCCTGTTCCGCCTGATCAAGGTCTACCGGCTGCTGCGCGACTACGGTGCGCGCAACATCGGCCGCAGTCTGTGGCGCGACCGGGCCGGCAGCGCCCTGCTGATGCTGCTGTTCGTCGGCATCCTCGTGCTGGAGTTCGGCAGCCTGCTGCTGCTGGACCTGGAGGCGGACGTTCCCGACGCGAACATCACGACCGCGTCGGACGCCCTCTGGTACGTCATCGTGACGATGGCGACCGTCGGCTACGGCGACCAGTACCCGATCACCAACCCCGGGCGGGTCGTCGGCACGGTGATCATCATCGTCGGCGTCGGCATCTTCGGCACACTGACCGGCTACCTGGCGAACCTGTTCCTCACGCCGGCGACCGCGCCAGGGGCCGAGGCCGGGTCCGATCTCGCCACCCGGCTGGCGGAGCTCAAGGAACTCACCGCCCGTCAGCAGCAGGCGATCGTCGACCTCGAGGCTGCCCTCGGCGACGGGCGACCGGCCGACGCGTAGTCGCGCGAACGGTCGTCACGATCGGCCGAGTAGTCTGTCCCACCCGCCCCGTTAGCTCAGTTGGTAGAGCAGCTGACTGTTAATCAGCGGGTCGTAGGTTCGAGACCTACACGGGGCAC
>CAYMNG010000047.1:0-19777 GCA_964391765.1 uncultured Bifidobacteriaceae bacterium
ACGCGTGCAGGACGGCGCCGGACGTGCCGGGCTTGATCAGGCCGACGATCCGATGGCCCTCGGCTGTCAGCAGCTGCGACAGTAGGACCCCGTCCTGCCCGGCCGCACCGGTGATGAGTGCCGTCGTCATGGCGTCGGTGACCGCTAGAACTGTCCCTCGGGTGCGCCCTCGAGCCGGGCGACGTCGGCGTCGACCATGATCTTCGCCAACTGCGGCGGAAGGACGGACGCCGACCAGCCCAACTGCTCGCGCGCCTTGGTCGCGTCACCGATCAGTTCGTCGACCTCGGTCGGGCGCAGGAACTTCGGATCGAACCGCACGACGTCGTGCCAGTCGAGGCCGACGTGCTCGAAGGCGAAGCCGAGGAAGTCGCGGATCGTGTAGGCCGTCCCGGTCGCCAGGACGTAGTCGCCGGGCGCGTCCGCCTGGAGCATCCGCCACATCCCGTCGGTGTACTCCGGCGCGTAGCCCCAGTCGCGGACCGAGTCCAGGTTGCCCATCCACAGCTCGTTCTGCAGACCCGCCGCGATCCGGGCCACCGCCAGCGTGATCTTGCGGGTCACGAAGGTCTCGCCGCGCCGCGGGGACTCGTGGTTGAACAACTGACCGTTCACCGCGAACATGTCGTACGCCTCGCGGTAGTTGCGGGTGATCCAGTACGAGTAGACCTTGGCGGCGCCGTACGGGCTGCGCGGGTAGAACGGGGTCTGCTCGTTCTGCGGCGGCGGGCTGGCACCGAACATCTCGCTGGTCGACGCCTGGTAGAAGCGGATCGAGGTGTCGACGCTGCGGATCGCCTCGAGCAGGTTCAGCGTCGACACGCCGGTCGCCTGGGCGGTGTAGGCCGGCTCGTCGAAGGAGACGCGGACATGCGACTGCGCGGCGAGGTTGTAGACCTCGTGCGGCCGCAGGTCGTACACCAGTTGCGACATCCGCGCGGCGTCGGTGACGTCGCCGTAGTGCAGGTGCAGGTTGCGGCCGGGCAGGTGGTCGTCGTGGTGCAGGTGGTCGATCCGGCTGCGATTGAACGTCGACGACCGGCGGACGAGTCCGTGGACCTCGTAGCCGCGTTCGAGGAGCTGCTGCGCCATGTACGAGCCGTCCTGGCCGGTCACGCCGGTGATGAAGGCGCGCTTTGCCTCAGTCAAGGTTCCTCCGGCCCACGGCGCTCGGGTGCGCGCGTGCGGACTACCTTACCGATGCGGTCCGGTGCCGGGCCGGACGCTCGTGCGCACCGGCCCGCCCGCTGGTCGCGCGTCGTTAGGCTGGCGATCGTGATCGATCCCACCATCCTGCGCGCCGACCCCGACCGACTCCGCGAGTCCCAGCGACGTCGTGGGGAGAGCGTCGAGTTGGTCGACGACCTGCTGGCCGCCGACCGCGCCAAGCGGGACGCGCAGATGCTCTTCGACGACCTGCGCAACCGGCAGAAGACCCTCGGCAAGGCGATCGGCCCGCTGCAGGGTGCGCGAAAGCGCGCCGACGACGACGCCGCCAGGGCCGCGGCGACCGCCGAACTCGACGTCCTCCTGGCCCAGGCGCAGGACCTCGCGGAGGAGGTCAAGGCCGCCGACCGCGCCGCCGGCATCGCGACCGAGCGGCTGGACGCCTTGTGGTCGCAGGTGTCCAACCTCGTCGACCTGGACGCCCCGGTCGGTGGTGAGGCGGACTTCGTCGTCATCGACGAGGTCGGCACGCCGCGGGACTTCGCCGCCGAGGGGTTCACGCCCCGGGACCACGTCGACCTCGGCGAACTGCTCGGCGCGATCGACGTCGATCGGGGCGCGAAGGTCTCCGGGTCACGGTTCTACTACCTGACCGGGCCGGGTGCCCTGCTCGAGTTCGCCCTGCTCAACCTGGCGATGCAGCAGGCGACCGCGCACGGGTTGGTCCCGGTGATCACCCCCAGCCTCGTGCTGCCCTCGGCGATGGCGGGGACCGGCTTCCTGGGCCAGGCCGCGGAGAACGTCTACCGGCTCGAGGCCGACGACCTGTACCTCGTGGGCACCTCGGAGGTCCCGCTGGCCGGACTGCACGCCGACGAGATCCTCGACGTGGACCGGCTGCCGCTGCGGTACGCGGGCTGGTCGACCTGCTACCGCCGCGAGGCCGGCTCGTACGGCAAGGACACCCGCGGCATCATCCGCGTCCACCAGTTCGACAAGGTCGAGATGTTCGTCTACTGCCGCCCGGCGGACGCCGAGGCCGAGCACGCCCGGCTGCTGGCCTGGGAACGCGAGTTCGTCGACGCGCTGGAGATCCCGTACCGCGTGATCGACGTCGCCACCGGCGACCTCGGGGCGAGCGCAGCGCGCAAGTTCGACATGGAGGCGTGGATCCCCACGCAGGGCACCTACCGCGAGATCACCTCGACGTCGAACACGACGCAGTTCCAGGCCCGCCGACTGCGCATCCGCCTGCGCGACGAGCAGGGCACCGGGCCGCTGGCGACCTTGAACGGCACGTTGTGCGCGATGCCGCGGGTCATCGTCGCGCTGCTGGAGAACCACCAGCAGGCCGACGGGTCCGTGACGATCCCCGGCGCGCTGCGCCCGTTCCTCGGCGGTCGCACGGCGTTCACGCCCGTCGGCTAGCGTGATCGGATCATGCGCCTGCCCGAGGGATTCGTTCCCCAACTCATCGCGATCGACCTCGACGACACGCTGCTGCCGTTCAACGGCACCGTCCCGCCACCGGTGGCCGACGCCGTGCGGCGCGTGCAGGAGATGGGCATCGTCGTGGTCGCCGCGACCGGGCGGTCGCTGTCGACGACCGTGCCGACCAGTCGCGCGGCCGGGATGCTCGACTGGGCGGTGTGCAGCAACGGTGCCCTGCTCGCCCGGGTGGAGCCCGAGCAGATCGTCGAGACGATCACGTTCGATCCCCGCAAGCTCCTGCTGAAGATCCGCGAGCGGCTGCCCCACGGGAACTACGCGATCGAGGATCCCGCCGGGGTGTTCCACACCGACCGGGCGTTCTCCGACGGCGTCCTCACCCGCGGGATCGTCGAGGTCTCGTTCGAGGACCTGCTGGACATGCCGGCGATCCGCCTCGTCGTGCGCAGCGACGCGCACATGGACACCGGCCTGGGGCACATCGCCACGGACCTGGGCCTGCACTCGGTCGTCTTCGGCATCGGTGACGTCGCCTGGCTCGACATCGGCCCGCGCGGGGTGTCGAAGGCGACGATGCTCGCCCGGCTGTGCGACCGCCTGGGACTGGACCAGACCGCGACGCTCGCGATCGGCGACTCGATGAACGACATCGCGATGCTGCAGTGGGCCGGTGTCGGCGTGGTGATGGGTCACGCCCACACGAGCATGCTCCAGTACGCCGACCTCGTCGCCGGTTCCGAACCGGGTTACGCGGTCGCGGACGTGCTCGACGCCGTCGGCGGATAGCGGCCGGTCGCGCCCGGCGAGGTACCGTGCTGGAGTGCGGGCACGAATGCGGGCGAGCCGGATCGCGACTGCGGTCCGGGCTGCGGTCCGGACTACGCCTGCCGTCGTCGCGGTCGTCGCGGTCGTCGCGGGCGCGGCGCTGGTGGACGCGGCACCGGTCGACGCGGCGCTGGTGGACGCGGCGCCCCGGCCGGCACCCGGTGCCGGCGGATCCCTCGCGGGCCTGATCGACGCGCTGCCGACGTCGCCACCGCTGGACTCCGGCTTCGCCTACCGCAAGTTCGTGCCGACCGGGATGACCCGCGACCGCGACGGGTGCACTCCGCGGCAACGGGCCCTGGTCGCCGCGGCCGTCGTGCCGCCGCGCGTGCACGGTCCGGCGTGCTCGCTCACCGGCGGCTCCTGGTCGACCTTCGACGGCCGTCGCGCGCGCGACGCGCGACAGGTCCGGATCCTGCCGGTGCTGTCCGCCCGCGAGGCCTGGACCCAGGGGGCCTACGGGTGGGGCGCACGACAACGGCGTGCCTTCGGCACGACCTACCCCACGCCGCGGCCGGGCCCGCGCAAGCTGCCCGATCCGCGGGACTGGGTCACGGCCGGCCGGCTCGCCTGCGCCGGGCAGTCAGCCGTTGCCGCCGCGCCGATGGGGTGCGGTTACGTGGTCGCCCCGTCCGCGCGCTACGCGGGCAGCCCGAGCCTGCTCGACCACGTCCTCGCCGACCCGGCCACCGCGACCTGCGCGGAGGTCGACACCATCGCGACGACGGTCCGCGCCTGGGGCCTGTCCGTGGACCGGGGGGACAAGGCCGTCCTCGCGCGGATCGCGCGCGACTGCGGCGCGTCGGCGGGAAGCGCCGCGAACGTGAACACCGTCAACGGGATGCGCCGCGTGTCGGCGAACAACCCGTTCTCGGCCGCGAGCGACTCACGCTCGCCGAACGGCATGGCCGGGGTGCTGTCCGCGACCCCCGGTCGGCCGATCCCCGCGTCCTTGTTCGGCCTGCACGTGCCCGCCGGTCAGGCGACCCGGCCGGACCTGCCGTACGGCCGGCTGCGGATCTGGGACTCGGACATGGCCTGGAGCAATATCGAGCCGCGGCGGGGGGAGTACCACTGGGAACTGCTCGACAACACGATCGCCGCGGCCCAGGCGCAGGGGCTCGCGGTCACGTACGTCATCGGCTCGACGCCGCCGTGGGCGGGCCGGCGCGCGACCGACCCGCCCACCCGGCTGGCCGACTTCCGCCGCTTCACCGACAAGCTCACCCGCCGCTACGGCTCGGCGATCGAGTCCTACGAGGTCTGGAACGAGCCGAACCTGCAGACGTACTACACCGGCACCGTGGGCGAGCTCGTCGCCATGACCACCGCGCTGAAGGCGAGCGTCACGGCCGCGCGAGCGCGTTCGCTCGTGCTGGCACCGAGCACGACGACGCGCACGACCCCGTCGTTCTACGGCTTCTACGCCAACTACGTCCGCGCCCTCGGTCGAGCGGGCTGGCCGGTCGACGGCTTCGCCCTCCACTCCTACCCACCGGCGAACGGCGGACCGGCCGAGCACGCCGACGGGATCGCCCTGTTCAAGGGCATGCTCGACCTGTCCCGCGCGCCCGACCTGCCGATCCACGAGACGGAGATCAACTACGGGCTCGGCGGGCTGACCCAGCCGACCCGGCCGATCCTGGGTGCCGACGCCCAGGGCTACCTCGCGCAGACCTTCATCAGCGCCGTGCGCTACGGGCTGTCCGCGGTCGACTGGTACCTGTGGACCGACCGCGCCTACCCGCTGATCGGCGTGCAGCTGAATCCGGGGAGCACCGGGACCCAGGCGGCCTGGCGGTGGACGTACGAGCACCTGGTCGGTGCCAGCCTGTTGGCCTGCGCCGACCAGGGACCGGCGTCGGTCTGCGGATTTCGTCGGGACGGGAGCACCTTCGCCCTCGCCTTCGCCACGAGCGGTGACCGCGCCCAGGTCACCGTGCCGGCCGGCCTGACCCGTGCGTGCGACATGGACGGGACCTGCCGCGACCTCACCGACGCGACGGTGACGGTCGGCGTGCGTCCGATCGAACTGTCCGCGCCGCCGTCCGGGTGACCGCCGTCCGGGCGACCGTGCTCAGGTCAGGCCGGCGGCGAAGGCGTCCGCGAGTGCGGCCCGCCACGGTCGCATCGGGGCCAGGCCGACCTCGGCCCACCGGTCGTGGCCGAGGACGGAGTAGGCCGGCCGCGGGGCCGGGCGCGGGAACCGCGCCGACGTCGTCGGCTCGACCCGATCGGGATCGGCACCGGCGAGCCGGAACACCTCGCGGGTGAACTCCCACCAGGTCGTCTCGCCGGAGTTCGTGCCGTGGAAGGTGCCCGCGGCCGGGCGCCGGTCGACCAGCGCGACGACCTGCTCGGCGAGGTCGCGCGCGTAGGTCGGCTGGCCACGCTGGTCGGTCACCACGGCGACGGTGTCGCGCTCGCGCTCGGCCCGGAGCATCGTCTTGACGAAATTGCTCCCGTGCCGGCCGTACAGCCACGCCGTCCGGACGACGTAGTGGCTCGCCGGCACGATCGCGCGCACGGCCTCCTCGCCGGCCAGCTTCGTCCGGCCGTAGGCCGAGGCAGGGTTCGGCACGGCGGCCTCGGCGTACGGCACCGTCGCGGTGCCGTCGAAGACGTAGTCGGTCGAGATCTGCACGAGCCAGGAACCGGTGCGCGCGCACGACCGCGCGATGTGGCGCGGTCCGATCCCGTTGACCCGGAGCGCGGCCGCCTCGTCGGCCTCCGCGTCGTCGACGGCGGTCCAGGCCGCGCAGTTCACGACGACGTCCGCGCCGGCCCCCGCGACCGCCGACTCGACCGCGTCGGCGTCGGTGATGTCGATCTCGGGGAAGTCCACGCCGGTGACGGCGACGTCACCGCGACGTTCGAGCACCTCCATGAGGTCGGTGCCGAGTTGGCCGCGCGAACCGATGACCAGGGCGCGCATGCGGGCGGTCTCCTTCCAGCGTCCGGTGCCGGCGTCAGCCGAGTGCGGCCTTGGCCTTCAGCGGCCGCCACCAGTCCTCGTTCGCGCGGTACCAGGACACCGTCTCGGCCAGTCCGTCGTCGAACCGGTGCCGCGGCTCGTAGCCGAGTGCGCGGATCCGTCGGTCGTCGACGGAGTACCGACGGTCGTGGCCCTTGCGGTCCTCGACCGGGCGGACCATCGACCAGTCCGCGCCCATCGCCGCGAGCACCCGCGCGGTCAGTTCGCGGTTGTCCAGCTCGAGGCCCCCGCCGATGTTGTACGCCTCGCCGGGCGCACCGCGCTCGACGACGATCGCGATCCCGCGACAGTGGTCGTCCACGTGCAACCAGTCGCGCACGTTCAGGCCGTCGCCGTACAGCGGCACCTGCTCGCCGTCGATGAGGTTGGTCACGAACAGCGGGATGACCTTCTCCGGGAACTGGTGCGGGCCGTAGTTGTTCGAACACCGGGTACTGGACACGTTCAGCCCGTAGGTGACGTGATAGGCCCGCACGAGGAGCTCGGCCGCGGCCTTCGCCGCCGAGTACGGCGAGTTCGGGCGCAGTGGCTCGGTCTCGTCCCACGACCCGGTGTCGATCGAGCCGTACACCTCGTCCGTCCCGATGTGGACCGTGCGCCCGACCGAGTGCCGCAGGCATGCGTCGAGCAGGGTCTGCGTCCCGACGACGTTCGTCAGCACGAAGTCCTGCGGGCCGTGGATCGAGCGGTCGACATGCGTCTCGGCCGCGAAGTTGACGACGACGTCGTGGCCGGGGAGCACCTCGTCGAGCACGTCCCCGGCGCAGATGTCCCCGTGCACGAACGTGTATCGCGGGTCGGTCGCGACGTCCGCGAGGTTGGCGAGGTTGCCGGCGTAGGTGAGCTTGTCGTACACCGTGACGCCGGACACGTCCAGGCCGTACTCCCCGGCCAGCAGGCGCCGCACGAAGTGCGAGCCGATGAAACCGGCCGCGCCGGTCACGAAGAACCTCACTGGATCGTCCCTTTCAGTCGACCGAGCCAGGCGTCGGCGTCGGCGAAGTCGGTGTCGGTCACGCCCTGGCGCAGCACCGGCGCTCGCCCGTCGTGCCGGGCGTACGAGCCCAGGAACCGGACGTCCAGGCAGACCCGGTGCAGGCCCTTCAACGCCTCCGAGACGCGGGCGTCGGCGACGTGGCCCTCGAAGTCCACGCTGAAGTAGTAGTCGCCCAACGCCTTCTTCGTCGGCCGCGACTCGATCCGGGTCAGGTTGACGCCGCGGACCGCGAACTCGGTGAGGATCGCCAGCAGCGCACCGGGTTCGTCCTGCTTCATGTACAGCGACATGGTCGTCTTGTCCGCACCTGTCGGTTGCGGGATCTCACCGGGCAGCCGGACGAGGACGAACCGGGTGAAGGCGTCGTCGTTGTCCTGGATGTCGTCCGCGACGATCTGCAGGCCGTACAGGTCGGCGGCGATCGGCTGGGACACCGCCGCGTCGAGCGCGGCGGGGTCCTGGGCGACCGACTGCGCCGCGGCCGCGGTCGACAGGGTCGGCACGACGTGGGCGTCGGGCAGGTGCTCGGCCAGCCAGCCGCGGACCTGCGCCTGGGCGTGCGGGTGGGTCCCCACGCGGGTCACCTGGGCCAACGTCGTGCCCGGGCGCACGAGCAGCGCGAACCGAACCGGGATGACGACCTCGTCGACGATGACCAGTCGCCGGCCACCGGCCAGTTCGTCCAACGTCACCGACACCGACCCCTCGACGGAGTTCTCGATCGGGACCAGCGCGTCGTCCACCGCGCCGTCGCGCGCTGCCGCGAGGGCCGCCTGCACCGACGCCGACGGCACCAACTCGACGTCTCGACCCGCGGTGAGCGCGCGCACCGCCGCCTCGGCGAAGGACCCGCGCGGCCCGAGGTAGGCCACCCGCCGGGTCGCCGACCCGGTCACGCGCGCATCGTCCACGGCCACCCTCACGTCTCCTGGCCGCGCGCGATCCGCACGGCCTGCTGCTCCTCCGGGGACAGCGCGATGTCGCTGTCGCCACTCACCAGGCCCTTGAGGTACGTGCGGGTCTCGCTGCGGGCGTGGATCGAGGTGATCACCAGGCCGTCGCCGGAGTCGTCGAGCAGCGCCGCGGAGAAGGAGTACCGACCGCCCATGTCGCCGAAGGCGTCGTAGCGGACCACCGACACGTGCCGCAGCGCCATCGCCAGGTCGCGCCGGGTCGCGTTCAACTGCGTCTGCAGGTGCAGCACGTCGTCGCGCAGGTCGCCGAACTCGGCCATGGTCCGGCCCATGACGTCGACGATCGTCTCGCGCCCCTCCGCCGCGTGCAAGAAGGCGTACGAGCGGTGCAGTCGACCCAGCCGGACCAGTGCGACGATGCCGACGGCGAGGCCGGCGGCGGCCACGAGCAGCGCGACGATCGCCGTCGTCTGCGAGTCCAGGGCCACCGTCGAAGCGTAGTCGGGCCGGCACAGGGCGCCGTCGCTCGCCGGTCAGTCCGGAAGGCCCGCCTGCACCGCGTCGATCTGCTCGACCAGGTCCGCCGGCGCGAACCCCTGCCGGGCGCACGCCTCCTGCCACGAGGTGTCGTCGGACTCGTAGCGCAACGCCGGCCCGGCCGGCTCGGTCGCCACGACCTGCGGTCGAGGTCCGGGGAAGCGGTCGGCGACCAGCGCGGCGAGGTCGCGCAGTTCCACCGACGGACCCCCGGACTCGATCACCCCGGACCGCCCGGCCATGACCTCGGCCAGGCACACCGCCAGGTAGTCGTCCAGGCCGCAGTACCGCCGCCACACCTGGCTGGCGGCGCGCACCTGGATCCGGCCGGTCCGGGACGCCCGGACCAGGTCGGAGAACGCGTAGTCGCCCGGCGTCGGGACGAGCGGGCCGCTGACCGCGTAGGCCCGCGCGGTCACGACGGCCCGGGCCGGGTTGACCAGGCCGGCGGCGAGGTCCTCGACGGCCCGCTTCCCCTCGCCGTACGGACCGATCGGCGCGTCCGGGCCCTCCGGTGCCGCCACGGCCGCGCCGCTGGACGTCGCGAGCACGGCCCGGACCGACGGCAGTTCGGCCACCTGGGCGAACCGGTCGGTCAGGTCGGCCAGCCGCCGGCGGTACTCGACCTCGCCGAGGGTGGCTTCGTGCCCGCGGTTGAGGTACGCGAAGTCCAGGACCGTGGTCGGGGCGAACTCGACGATCCGGTCCAGGTCGTACCCGACGACCGACCACGTCCGCCCGGCGACGGTGTGCGCCCGCCCGCGGGACGCGACCGGCAGCACCGTCACCGGCAGGTCGGACAACAGCGCGAGCATCGTCGAGCCGAACCAGCCGGTCGCACCGAGGACGGCGATGCGCTCGGTGAACCACAGGGTCCGACCGACGAGGGCGCGGGCCCGGTCCCGTACCGGCGGGGGGGACATCCGCATGTCAGCGCAGGGTCACCTGGCGGGTCGACAGGCCGGCGCGGGCGTGTCGCTGCGGGCTGGTCAGGGCGGTCCGGTCGGCCATCGCCTCGGCCAGGCGCGCGTCGAACGCCACGGCCGGTTCCTCGACCGCGTCGGCACCGGTGCCCAGTGGCAGGTCCCACACCGGGCAGACCAGGCCGTGCGCGCGGAACATCCCGACCAGGCGCGTCCCGTCCCCGAGCGTCGCGGCGCCGGCCGCGTGCAGACGCGCGAGGCCGTCGAGGAGCTCCTCCTCGGCGTGCGGCGTCACCCACCGCAGGTGCTCCTTCTCGCCGATGCGCGTCCAGTAGGCCGCCGGCAGCCCGGTCAGGCGCACCGTCGGGTGGGCGTACGCCTTCGCCCGGTCCAAGGACGCGCGCACGTCGTCGGCGACGTCGCCGGTCGTGTCGACCCAGAACTCGAAACCGTCGTGCACCTCGACGACGAGCGGCACGCTCGGGTCGACGACGTCCTGCAGCCGAGGGGACTGCTCACCCACCCGGCCCAGCGCGACCGGAACGCCCGGCTCGGCCTCGAGCGCGGCGAGCAGGGCATCGGCGACGTCGCGGCTGGCGTCGCCGGAGCCGACGTTCACCTGCAGACCCAGCAGGATCGACCCGTCCTGCCGGACGAGCGCGGGCCAGGCCATCGGCAGGACCGTCGCGAGGGTCACGTCCCGACCGGCGTGCTCGCCGGTCAGCGCCAGTCGCGCGGTGGCCGCCGGGACGATCTCGCGCATGGCGACGATGTCGCACTCCGACGCCATCTCGGCGAACGGCCGGGACGGCCCGACGAAGACCGCCGCCGCCTGCCGGCCGTGACAGGCCGTGTACCGACGACCGGAGCCGCACGGGCACGGCTCACGTAGTCCCACGACCGGCACATCGACGGCCCCGCCGGTCGCGGCACGGGGGGTCTTGGCTCGCTTTCCCATGACCGGAGAACCTACCCGGTCGGCGACCGACCCAACCGCGCCAGCACCTGGGCCGGCCGGTTGGTGATGATCGCGTCGACGCCGAGCTCCACGCACAGTTCGACGTCGGCCGCGTCGTCCACCGTCCACACGTGCACGCGCCCGCCGTGCGCATGGACACGCTCGACGTAGCGCGGGTATGCGCGCAGCACGTGGATCCCCGGCCCGGCGATACGGACCCCCGGCGGCAGGCTCCCGTCGCGGAACCGTCGCGGGACCTCGTCCATCAGGTACACCGTCGCCACGGCCGGCGCCAGGTCGTGCACGCGCCGCAGTGCCGTGCGGCTGAAGGACATGATCCGGACCCGGTCCGCGCCGTTCCCGACCAGGCCGAAGCCGCGCAGCGTCTGCACGACGGCCTCCTCGACGTACGCCGCGTAGCGGGTCGGGTGCTTGGTCTCGATCGCGAAGCGCAGCGTGGCGCTCTCGGCGAGCGTCGCCGCGAGCAGCGTGTGCAAGGTGAGCACCGACGTGCGCGTGTCGTCGGGTGCGGGCGCCTCGAAGTCCAGCCACGAGTCGTCGTTGCGGCTGTAGTCGAACTCGCTCAACTGCGCCAGGGTCTGGCCGCTGACCGAGCCGCGGCCGGTGCTCGTGCGATCGACCCGACGGTCGTGGACGCACACGAGCGTGCCGTCCGCGGTCAGCCGGACGTCGCACTCGATCGCGTCGGCGCCCTGACGGACCGCGAGCAGGTACGCCGCGAGGGAGTGCTCGGGCTCGTCGGCGCTCGCCCCCCGATGCGCGACGACCTCGATCCTCGACGCGGGCGCGGCCACGGGTCAACCCTAGGTCCGCCGCCGGCGGCGGCGCTGTGGCACAGTCCCGCCATGCCGCCTCGGGAGTTGGTCCTGCTCGACCTGGACGGCACGCTGGTGGACTCCGCGCCGGGGATCCTCGCCTGCCTGCACCACGCGCTGGACGCGCTCGGGCTCGTGCCCCCGGCGGACGCCGACCTCCGCCGGGCCGTCGGACCGCCGTTGTCGGCCACGTTCCCGGCGCTGGGAGTACCCGCCGAACTCGTGCCGCTCGCGATCGAGCGGTACCGCGAGCGCTACCACGCGGTCGGCATGTTCGAGTGCGACCTGTACCCCGGCGTCGCCGACCTGCTCGACCGGCTGGGCGCCGCGCGCACGCTCGCCGTCGCCACGTCCAAGCCGACGTACTCCGCCGGGCGGATCCTCGCCCACTTCGGTCTCGCGGAACGGTTCGCGTTCGTCGGCGGTGCCGACTTCGACGGCGTGCGGCACGACAAGGCCGCGGTCATCGAGCACACCCTGGCCGAACTGGCCGACCGAGGCGTCGTCGTCGCCACCGACGCGACGGTCATGGTCGGCGACCGGGAGCACGACGTGATCGGTGCGCGTCGGCACGGCATCGACACGGTCGGCGTCCTGTGGGGCTACGGGACCGCCGCGGAACTGGCGTCGGCCGGCGCGATCGCGCTCGCCGACACTCCGGCCGACCTGCCGGACATCTTGTCCGGCAACGGATAACGCTCAGCCGAATACGACGCCGGGGTTCATCGTCGCGGCCGGATCCCAGGCGGCCTTCAGCGCGCGCATCGCGGCGATCTCCGCCGCCGACCGGCACAGGTGCAGCTCGTCGGCCTTCGCCCGGCCGACGCCGTGCTCCGCCGAGATCGACCCGCCGTGGCGGGCGACGCACGCCAGGACGGCCCGGTCGGCGTCGAGGTCGTCCGCCGTCGGCCCGACGATCTCGACGTGCACGTTGCCGTCCGCCAGGTGGCCGAAGACGCCGAAGGTGTCGACGGCCCGGTGGCCGCGCAGCAGCGCGACGAGTTCCTCGCACGCGGCCGCGAGCACCGGCAACGGCACCGATACGTCGAGCTTGTGGGCGACGCCCAACGCGGAGAACGCCTCGCTCTGCGCCTCGCGGTACTCCCACAGGCGCGTCCGCTCGCTGACGTCCAGGCCGATCGCGACGTCCGCGTCGTCCAGGCCGACCAGGCCCGAGGCGTCCCCGCCGTCGACGACCTCGATCAGCAGCGCCACCGGATGCCGTCCGGTCAGCGGCCAGGGCAGACCGCGCAGTCGAGCGGCCAGGTCCAGCCCGGTCTCGTCGATCACCTCGGCGGCGAGCAGGCGGACGTCGCGGGCGACGACGGTCGTCATCCGCTCGAGGGCGGCCGCGTACGACGGGCAGCCGATCAGCGCCACCGTGGTGCGGCCCGGCGGCCGGTGCAGGCGCAGCCGGACGGCCGTGATCACGCCCAGCGTCCCCTCCGACCCGCACAGCAGTCCGGCCAGGTCGTACCCGGTGTTGTCCTTCAGCAGCCCGGCGAGGTGGGACACGATCGACCCGTCGGGCAGGACCGCCTCGATCCCGGTGACCTGCGCTCGCGTCATCCCGTACGCGATGACGTGGATGCCGCCGGCGTTCGTCGCGACCGTTCCGCCGATCGTCGCCGAGTCGCGGGCCGCGAGGTCGACCGCGTACATCCACCCGTCGGCGGCCGCCGCGGCCTGGACCGCGCCCAGCGTCGCGCCCGCACCGGCGGTCACCTGTCCCGACAGGTGGTCCACCGCGCCGATCCGGTCCAGTCGTCGGGTCGAGAGCACGATCGGCAGGCCCGGACCGGTCGGCGCCGGCACCCCGCCGCCCACCAGCCCGGTGTTGCCGCCCTGCGGGACGATCGCGACGCCGTCGACCGCGCACCGGCGCACGACAGCGGCCACCTCGTCGGTCGTGCCCGGCCGGACGACGGCCAGCGCCGGGCCGCCGAACCGCCGCGACCAGTCCACGACGTACTGCGTCATGAGTCCGGCATCGTCGACGACGTGCCCGGCGCCGACGACCGTACGCAGATCGGCGACGAGGTCGGCAACGGTCACGGGGTTATCCTTGCCGAACCCGTCACGTCGCTGGAGGCCAACGTGCGCGCAGTCCGGGCCACCGCCCTCGCGGTCACCGCGGCCGTCACCGCGGCCGTGGCCTGCCTCGCCACCACGATCGGCGCGACGTCCACCCAGGCCGCGCCCGCACCCGTGACCGTCCCCGCGTCCGGGACGTTCTCGTTCACCACGGCCAACGGGATCCTCCCGACGTGGTCGAGCGACGACATCGTCCTCGTCGGGGTCTCCCCCGGATCGGTCGTGACCGCCTCGTCCAACCTCAGTTCGCGCGTCAGCGTGCCGATCGTCGCGAAGACCGGCTCGGCGAACGCGGCCGCCGGCGGGTTCCGCTTCTTCAACTCCCGGACCGGGGCCAGCGTGCGCTGCTCGAACCCGGTCGTCGACACCCGGGCCCGGGTCGTCGACTGTGTCCTTCCGACGGGCAAGAACGCCCAACTCCTGCGGATCTCCTCGATCGGCCGCCGGTCGGTCGTCACGGGCGGGTCGACGATGACGTGGGTGTACCGGACGATCACGCTGCGGATCAACGGCCAGCAGATGGCCGACCTGCTGAACTCCTCGCTGGACACCTCGTCGTTCAGCCCGTACGTCACGGTCGGCGTCGGCGACCTGGTCGTGACGCGCGACCTGTAGTTCTCCACAGGTCTCGCGGCCCCCGCACCGTCGTCCACAGCGCGCGGGTCGGCACTTCCCCGACGGCCATCGGCTGACGCAGCCTTGCCCGGCGGCCTGTCCGGGTCGCGGGCAGGAGGAACGATGAACCTCGAGCACGTCGGCCGACGGGCGGCCCTGACCGCCCTCGGCGCGGCCCTGACCATCACCGCGCTCCCCGGCGTCGCCCGCGCCGACGACGTCGTCGCCGTCGACACCACGGCCGCCGCCACGGTCACCACCACCGCCGCCGTCGTCGCACCGGCGATCACCGCAGCCGCCAACGCGCCGCGGACGATCGTCGTGAGCAACCACGGTCGTCGCCCGGTCTCGCTGTACGCCAAGGGCGAGCGACGGCGGGCCGTGGCACCGCGCGGCACCGCCCCCGTCCGCTTCGCCGGACTGACACCCGGCCGGGTGTACGTCGTCGTGGTGGGCGGAGCCGAACTGGGCCGGCTGGCCGCCCTCGACCGGCCGAGCGCCGCGTCCGGGCTCGTCGTCAGGACGACGGCCGAGCCGGACGCCCTCCGGCTCACCTGGCAGCACCGCTCGTCCGCGGCGACCGGTGGCGGTACCGGGGTCTGGTACGACGTGACGGCGACGAGCCGGTCGGCACCCACGATCCGTACCCGGGTCCGCGGTGCGCACACCGTCGTGCTGACCGGGCTGGATCGCCGTGCGGTGTACGCGTTCACGGTCGTCCCGCGCAACTCCGCCGGCCCCGGACGCGCCACCAGCGCCCGGATGAGCCGACCCCTGGGGGACCCGCGTCCGGACGGCACCGTGCCGACGACGCCGATCGTCGCCCCGGCGCCCGGGCCGACACCGCTGCCACCGACCGCGACCGCCCCCGCGCAACCGACCCCGGCGCAACCCACCCCGACGCAACCCGCCCCGACGCCGCCCGCCCCGGCGACGAAGACGGTCTACGTCTGCCCCGACGGTTCCACCGAGACGGCGACCCACGCCTGCCTGATCACCAAGGCGTACACCTTCACGACGAAGCCGTACACCTTCCACGTCGAGGCGACCGGTCCGGCACCGATCCTGGACGAGTACCCGACATCGGTACGGGCCTGCCCGAGCAGCCACAACTTCGAGGACTACGGGTGGGCGTGGTACTGCCGGCGGTACGGGCCGATCCCGACGGCCACGGTGAAGGACAAGGCGCCGGCGGGGTTCGCCGACGACGGCACGCAGTGGATCGCCCGCGATCCGGCGCCCGAGGGCTTCGTCGACGACGGCACTCAGTGGATCCGCACCGTCGCGAAGGAGGCGCGCACCGCTCCCGCCTAGGCTCGACCGGTGCCGTCGCCGATCGCCCGCCACCGATGGGCGGTCGGCGTCCTCCCGGCGGTGATCGCGACCGCCGGGGTCGGCGTGGCGCTGCGCACGAACGCGTGGTCCTGGTGGGGCGTTGCCGCGATGGCGCCGAAGACCACGTCGCCGACCTCGTTCGCCGACCTGGCGAACGTCACCGCGACCGCGCAGTGCATCTCCCGCGGGTGGGACTACACCGCCTGCGACCCGTACGGCCGGCTCTTCCAGCCGTACGTCGTCCTGCCGGCCCGCCTGCTCGCCGCTCTCGGGTTGGACATGGGCGCGACCCCCGCGCTCGGGCTCGGGCTCGCGGGCCTGTACGTCATCGGCGTCCTCGTCCTCGGCCTGTCGTTGGCCGGGCATTGGCCCGCGTCCACCGCCGGCCTGGTCGGCGCGGCGCTCGTCCTCGGCCTGGGTGCGATCAGCCCGCCGGCGATGCTCGCCGTCGAGCGTGGACAGATCGAACTGCTCGCGTTCGCCCTCGTCGCCGTCGCCCTCGCGCTGCTGCCCGCCCGCCGCGGCCGGTGGCGCGCGGTCGGGGGCGTCGCCGCAGCCGCGGCCGTCGTCGTGAAGCCACTGTGCCTGGGCGCTCTCGCCCCGATCCTCCAGCGCCGCCGCCCGAGCCTGGCCGCTGCGGCGGCACTGGTCGTCGCGGTCACCTACGTGCTGCTCTCCTGGTCCGACGTCGTCCAGGCCAGCCGGGCCGCGCGCACCACGGAGCCGGGGACGGCCCGGACGCAGTTCGGCGCGGTGAGCCTGCCGGCGACCTGGCTCACCGGCGACCCGATCCGGGACATCCCCGACCAGGGGGTCGTCAGTCACTGGGGGTTCCTGCTCGTGGTCAGCGGCATCGTCACCGTGGTGGGCGTCGCGGTCGCCGCGCTGCTCCTTCGCCGAGCCGGTGACGGCGTCGACGCCGTTCCCGTGGCGCGTTGGCTGATCACCGGCGGGACGGGCATCCTGCTGCCCGTGTACGTCATCGGTCTGGCCCACGACTACCGCCTGGTCTTCCTCCTGCCCGTCCTGGCCGGCCTGCTGCTGTGGGCCGCCAGCGCGTCCGGCCGCGATCGGGTCCTGCCGCTGGCGCTCGCCGGGTGCGCGCTGACCGCGTTGGTGACCGGCGCGGCGATGGTCGCCGACCCGGCCGGCTTCCTCCTGCCGCGCGCCGGCCTGCTGGTCGGCGACGCGGCGCTGTTCGTCCTCCTGGCCGCCGGCGGCGGGCTGTGGCTGACCGGGCTGGTCCGCCGTGGCCGCTGACACCTCGCGCCGCGGTCTCGGCCTGGACATCGCCAGCGTCGTCGGCATCACCGCGGTCACGGCCGCGGTGTCCCAGCGGTGGGCCTCACTCCTCCTGGACGCGATGTTCTACGCCTCCGAGGCCGTGTTCGGCTCCGCGGTGACCGATCGAGCCGTCGAGCCGTCCTACTACTGGACCCGGCTGGGGTACCTCCTCCCGGTTCGTGCGCTCACCTCCACCCTGGGCACCTGGGTCGGCTTCGAGGCCTGGCGGGTCCTGCTGCTGCTCGGCCTGGCGGCGGGCCTGTTCGCCACCGCACGCACGTTCACCACCCGCGCCCCGGCGATCGCGATCGTCACGCCCCTGATGATGAGCACCGTCGTGCTCACCTATATGGCGACGTCCTACCTGACCGGAGCGGTCCTCGCCGGAACCAGCGTCGTCCTCGCCCTCGGGTTGCGCCGGAGCCTCGCGGCGCACGTCGGCGCCGGCGCGGTCCTCGGCTGGCTCGCGATGGTCCACCCGACCGGCCTGCTGCTCGCCGGCGCCTGCTGGCTGGCCCTGCGCGTCCACGGCCGGCTCTCGTGGCGACGGACCGGCATCGCGGTCGTCTCCGCCGCCGTCGTGTTCGGCGTCCTCCTGGCGTTGGGGCGCATCACGTTCCCGGCCCTCGACTGGCTGGGTACGTACCTGACCTGGAACGCGAAGCTGAACTACGCCGACTTCGCCAGCACCAGTCCGGTCTGGCTGCAGGACGTCTCGATGCTCGTCCCGGTCGTCGCGCTGGTCGTCGCCGTCGGATCCTGGATCGACGACCGCACGCAGCGCTCGTCCCCGGCCGCCGTCGTCGTGACCGTCACCAGCATCGTCTTCATGCTCGCCGTGAATCCGTTCATGGGTGGCATCGCCCTGGAAGCGCCGATGTACCAGGCGATGCTGTGGTCGCCCGCCCTCACCGGCCTCGCGCTGGTGGTCGCCGGGCGGATCGGCGACCGCGCACCACGGACCGTTCCCGTCCTCGCGGTCGGCGCCGTCGCGACGGTCCTGGTCGTCGCCGCCGGCCACTTCACCGGGATCGTCGGCGGCGGGTTCTCGATCGCGCTCGCCGTCGGCGCGAGCGCCGTCGCCGTCGGGGCCGTCTGGGTCGCCCGCCGACTGCCGAGCACGGCCGCCGCGGTCGCGCTGCTCGCCGCGCTCGCCCTCGTGCTGGGCACCGCGCAGGTCCTCCAGAACTCCCGGCGCACGATCGGGCTGTACCCCACGACGCCCTACTCGTACGCGTTCGTGCCGAACCCGTCCGCGGAGAAGATGCACGTCGCGGTGAACGCCCAGCGCTGGCTCCTGGCCAACACCCGCGCCGACGACCAGATCCTCAACTGGGTCGGTGGCGACTGGGTCGGCGGTGACCGCGAGCTCTACATGGTCGCGGCGATGCAGTTGTGGGGCGAGAACCGCGTCACGCTCGAACCGCGACTGACCGCCGACGACGAGGCACGCCTGCGTGCCGTCCGGCCGACCGTCGTGCAGATGGTCGCCCCGACCATGGACCAGGTGCTGCGGTTCTGGCAGAGCCTGCCCGCCGACACGCACCCCACCGCCCCGCAGTGCTACGACTTCACCTGGCCCATGCCCGAGCCGGCGACCGGCCATTCGTGCCTGACGCGACTCACCTGGCCGCCCGCGTGACCGGCCACGCGGCGTACTCGGCCGTCGTGTCGTGGCGGACGGCCGTCGAGGCCGCGATCACCGCCGCCGTCGCAACGGCACTGACACTGGTGGTGTTCGGTCCGATCTGGTCCTCGCTCGGAGTTCCGCTGGCGACCGGCGACATGTATCCCACGTACGTCAACGCCGCCGAGTTCGGCGGGCTGTCGTATCCCACGACGCGGCACTTCGGCTTCCCGCTGGGGATGGACCTGAACCACACGCCGAACCTGGACCTCACCCAGAACGCCTTCGCCCACGTCGTCGACGCGATCAGCGGGTCGCCGTTCACCGGGATCAACCTCCTGCTGTTCGCCTCGTTCCCGGTCGTCGCGGTCCTGGCCTACCTGCTGCTGCGGCTGCTGGACGTCCGCGGTCCGCTGGCGATCTCGCTCGCGGTCGCGTACACGATGATCCCGTTCCACTTCGGTCGCGGCCTGGGGCACACCTACCTGGCGACGATGTACTCCGCGGTCACCGCGCTGACCCTCGCGGTCGTCGTCGGACTGGGTCTGGTGCCGCGGATCGCACGGCACCCGCGGATCGCCCGACGCGTCGGCGGCTGGCTCGCGCTGGCCGCGATCGTCGTCGTCACGGCGTGGAGCGGGCTGTACTACGCCGCGTTCGCGCTCATCCTGGGCACCGCCGCGATCGCCTGGCGGTACGCGAACCGGGACCACTGGCGCGACCTCGCCCTCGGCGCCGCACCGGTCGTCGCGCTCGGGCTGGTCGCACTCGTCGGATTCGTGCCGGCCCTGGTGACGGTGCTCACGGACCCGACGCGGCAGGCGGTCGCGGCCCGTGACCCGAACGACTCGGTGACGTTCGCCGGGAACCTCGCCCTCGCCCTCGCTCCGGCTCCGGTCAGCGGGCCCTCGGTCCTGGGCCGCTACGCGCACCTCGTCGCGAAGCTCAGCGGTGCGACGCCCAGTGTCGAGGGGAACACCAACACCAACCTCGGTACCTTCGCCACGACCGCGTGCGCGGTGGTCTTCCTCGTCGGCCTGGCGGTCCTCGCCCGTCGACGGCGGCTGCGCCGGACGTCGTTGCCCTTGCTGGCGTTCCTGACCGTCGTCGTCGTCGCGTTCTTCGTGCCGTCGAGCCTGAACCTCCTGGTCGCGAACGTGCTGACGGCGCAGATCCGTGCGTGGAACCGCCTGCTGCCGATCCTGTTGCTGCTGTTCGTCG
>CAYMNG010000048.1:0-19612 GCA_964391765.1 uncultured Bifidobacteriaceae bacterium
CGAAGTCCCGAACCACCCCCCGGATCGCCCGCTCCTCCTCCGACAACAACCCATCGATCCCGAACAAATCAAACGGATGCTGCATGCTCATCGATCCTCCATCAACACGCGGGGATTGGATCCAATCTGCCGAGTCTACTGCGACGGTCCGCCGTCACCCTCGATCAGGGGTCGCACCTCGGCGACGGAATGCCGCCGGTGGTCGTCGTGCAGGCGGACCAGCCGCCGGCCGTCGCGCCGGCGCAGCGCGGTCAGCATCGCCGCGTGCTCGCGGTCGACCCGGGCCCGGTTCCGGGCCGAGGTGAAGTACAACGTCCGGTAGGCCTCGGTCGCGTCCCACAACTGGTGCAGGATCCGGGACAGCCGGGGCAGGGCGGCCGCGTCGAAGATCGCGAAGTGGAACCGACGGTTCGTCGCCGTCAACGCATCGATGTCCGCGGCCGCCGACGCCCGTGCGACGTCGGCGAGCAGGTCGGCGATGGCGTCGACGTCCGCGTCGGTCAACCGCGCGACCGCGGCCTGGATCGCCTCGGCCTCGAGCAGTTCGCGCAGCCGGTACACCTCGACCAGATCCGCGACGCTCAGCGCGGTCACGAAGTAGCCGCGGTTGGGGTGATGGACGACCTGTCCCTCGGCGGCCAGCGTCTTCAACGCCTCCCGCAGCGGGACGCGGCTGACCCCGTAGCGCTCCGCGAGCGTCTCCTGCACGATCTGCGCGCCGGGCCCGAGCGCACCGGTGCGCAGATCGGCTCGCAACGCGGTCAGCGCCCGATCCTGGGCGTTCACCCGCGCCCCAGTCCCAGCAGCGCCAGGACCTCGGCCCGGTCCTCGTCGACCCGGGGCGGCGCGGTCCGGTACGTCGCGGGGGTCTGCGAATACGTGACCGGGTTGGCGACCAGTCGCTGCGGGTCGGGCCGGCGCGGATCGGCCAACTCCACGACCGGGCGCAGGCCCAGCCGGTCGGCGAGCTCGAGCCCGGCAGCGATGTCGTTGATCGGTCCGCACGGGACTCCGGCCGCGGTGATGCGCTCCTGCCACTGGTCCGCACCGGCCCGACGCAACCGTCGTTCGAGCTCGACGGTGAGCTCCGCGCGGTTCGCGACCCGCTGGCTGTTCGTGCAGAACCTCGGATCGTCGGCGAGTTCGGTTGCACCGAGCTCGTCGACGAGGCGGGCGAACTGCGCGTCGTTGCCGACCGCGAGGACCAGCGGCCGGTCGGCCGTCGCGTACACCTCGTACGGTGCGATCGACGGATGCGCGTTGCCGAGCAGCCCCGGTACGACGCCGGCTCCGACGACCGCCGACGCCTGGTTCACCAGTGCCGACTGCAGGCAGGTCAGCAGTGACGCCTCGACGTGCTGGCCCACTCCGGTGCGGTCGCGATGGCGCATGGCGGCGAGGACGGCGACCGTCGCGTGCAGGCCGGTCAGGACGTCGACGACGGCGACACCCGCCTTCGTCGGCGACTGGCTCCCGGTGATGCTCATCAGGCCGCCCATCGCCTGCACGAGCAGGTCGTACCCGGGCAGGTCGGCACCGGCACCAGATCCGAAGCCGCTGATCGAGCAGTAGACGATTCCCGGGTTGGTCGCGGCGACGGTGTCGTAGTCCAGGGCGAATCGCGCGAGCGAACCGGGGCGGTAGTTCTCCACGAGGACGTCGGCCCGGCGGGCGAGGGTCGTCGCGATCCCCCGGTCGCCCGGATCGCCCAGGTCCAAGGCGATCGATCGCTTGTTGCGGTTCACCGACTGGAAGTACGTCGACTGACCGTCCGCGGCGTACGGCGGCCCCCACGCGCGCGTGTCGTCGCCGGCCCCGGGCCGTTCGACCTTGACGACCGTCGCCCCCAGGTCGGCGAGCAGCATCGTGGCGTACGGCCCGGCCAGGACCCGGGAGAAGTCGGCGACGAGGATCCCGTCGAGCGCGCCCATCACGCGCGGATTGTATCCAATCAGCCGTCGGGAGTCTGCCCGGACGCAGCATCGTGCTCGCCCGCGCGCGCCTGGAGTCCGCGCCTGGCCGACGTGGTGAAGACCCGGACCACCACGGCGATGAACGCCAGGTCCAGGGCCATCTGCACCATCGTCACGCTGCGCGCGAGCGTCGAGACCGGCGTGATGTCGCCGAATCCGACGGTCGCCAGGACCGTCATCGCGAAGTAGTACCCGGTGAAGGCGTCCATCGGTTCGGTGAACGCCGACGGCGTCGCCAACGAGATCATCACGTAGATCATCGAGAACACGGCCAGGAACATGCCGGCCACGAGGACGAGCGCCTCGACCGCCCGTAGCGTCGGGAAGCGCGCGGTGGCGACCAGGCGGACCTGGCGCCGGAAGAACCAGATGTACGCCCCGACCGCCAGCACCGCGGCGAGCAGTGGCAGCGCGAATCGCCCGTCGGCGTCACCCGGCACGAGTTCGAGGATGCCCACCACGATCCAGAAGCCGACGAACAGCCGCCCGATCGTGGCCGCGACCGCACCGGTGAGCTCGCGGGTCGTCGGCTTCGCGGCAGCCGGGGCGTTCGACACGACGCGGAGTCTGCCACCCGGGTCCCCGAGTCGTCTCGCCCCTGCGGTCCCCGTGCCTCGATCTTGAGGTTGTACCGCGTGTCACGGCGACGGACCCGGGACAACCTCGAGGTCGAGACGGGAGGTGCCGTCCTCAGTCGGCGCTGGCCGCGAGTTGGCCGCAGGCCCCGTCGATCTCCCGACCGCGGGTGTCGCGGACGGTGACGGCGACCCCGCGCCGCCGCAACGCCCGGACGAACGCGCGCTCGTCGGCCGGGTCCGACGCCGTCCACGCCGATCCCGGTGTCGGGTTCAACGGGATGAGGTTGACGTGCACGAGCCGGCCGACCAGCAGGTCGGCCAGCAGGTCGGCCCGCCACGCGTGGTCGTTCACCCCGCGGATGAGCGCGTACTCGATGCTCACGCGCCGGCCGGTCGTCTCGGCGTACGTCCAGGCCGCGGCCAGCACCTCAACGACCGGCCACCGGGTGTTGATCGGCACGAGGGTGTTCCGCAACTCGTCGTCCGGGGCGTGCAGCGAGACCGCGAGCGTCACCGGCAGCCCCTCGCCGGCGAGGTCGACGATCCGCGGGACCAACCCGACCGTGGACACCGTGATCCCACGCGCGCTCATGCCCAGACCGGCCGGCACCGGCTCGCACAGGCGCCGCACGGCGGCCACTACTGCCCGGTAGTTGGCCAGCGGCTCGCCCATGCCCATGAAGACCACGTTCGAGACCCGGCCCGGGCCGCCGGCGACCGCACCGCGCTGCAGTGCCCGCGCACCGGCGAGGACCTGCTCGACGATCTCCCCCGTCGACAGGTTGCGGGTGAGGCCCCCTTGACCGGTGGCACAGAACGGGCAGTTCATGCCGCAGCCGGCCTGCGAGGAGATGCACATCGTGACCCGTTCGGGGTAGCGCATGAGGACGCTCTCGACGAGCGAGCCGTCATGCAGCCGCCAGGCGGTCTTCACCGTCGCCCCGGCGTCGGCCTGCTGGGTCCGGACCGCGGTGAGCAGCGGGGGCAGCAGCGCGTCGACGATCGCCACTCGATCCGCTGTGGGCACGTCGGTCCACGTCGCCGGCTCGTCGGACAGCCGACCCAGCCAGTGCCGGGAGACCTGGTCGGCGCGAAAGCCCGGCAGGCCCAGGTCCGCGACGGCCGCGCGGCGAGCCGCCTGATCCAGGTCGAGCAGGTGCCGTGGTGGCCGACCGCGGTTCGGCGCGGTGAGGACGAGCTCTCCGGGGGCCGGCGTCATGACGCGAACGACGTACCCGCGCCGAGGAAGACCACGAACAGCGCCCAGGAGACGAACGCGTTGGGGATCAGGGAGTCGAAGCGGTCCATCATCCCGCCGTGCCCGGGCAGGAACGTGCCCATGTCCTTGACCCCGAGGTCGCGCTTGACCGCGCTCTCGGCGAAATCCCCCGCGGTCGCCGTCACGGTCAGGATGACGCCCGCGACGACCCCTTGCCACCAGGGCGCCTGCAGCAGGTACACGAAGCAGATGACACCGATCACCACCTGGACCACCATCGACCCGGCCAGGCCCTCCCAGGACTTCTTCGGGCTGATCTGCGCGGCGATGGGGTGCCGGCCGAACAGGACGCCGGACGCGTACCCGCCGACGTCGTTGCCGATCGTCAGCAGCAGGAACGTCACGACCCGGGCGACGCCGTTGTCCGCGGCGAGCGTCAACGACAAGAAGCCGGCCATGAACGGCAGGTACCCGATCGTGAAGACGGTCGCCGAGACGTCACGGACGTAGCCGGCGTACCCACGGCGGATGCGCCACATGATCGCCGCCACGATGGCCGCCCCGGTCGCGGCCAGCAGCGCCACCGGCCCCCAGCCGAAGGCCACCGCCGGGACGACGACCGTGGCCGCGAACACCGGGGTTCGGGCGACCTTGATCGACGCGCCGGCGAACGCGGTGACGACCTCGTGCACGGCGATCGTCATCGTCACGATCACGACGGCGACGAACACCGACTTGACGAACACCAGGCTCGCGACGACGACGATCGCCAGTGCCACGCCCGAGGCGATGGCCGCCGGCAGGTTGCGGCCGGCCCGCGACGCGGGGCGGACGGCCGGCGCGTCGTCGGAAGGCACGTCAGACCTCGAGCAACTCGGCTTCTTTGTGCTTGAGCAGGTCGTCGATCCGCTCCACGCGCGCGTGCGTGGCGTCCTCCAGGTGCTTCTCCGCCCGCCGCACCTCGTCCTCGCCCGCCTCGCCGTCCTTGACGAGCCGGTCCAAGGCGTCCTTCGCGTGCCGACGAACGTTGCGGACGGAGATCCGCGCGTCCTCCGCCTTGTGCTTGGCGACCTTGATGTACTCCCGCCGCCGCTCCTCCGTCAACTGCGGCAGGTTGACCCGGATCACGGCACCGTCGTTGTTCGGGTTGACGCCGAGGTCGCTCTCGCGCAGCGCCTTCTCCACCGCCGCGAAGGACCCCTTGTCGTAGGGGGTGATGAGGATCGTTCGCGCCTCGGGGATCTGGATCGACGCCAGCTGGTTGATCGGCGTCATGGCGCCGTAGTAGTCGACGAACACCTTGTTGAACATCGCCGCGTTCGCCCGACCCGTGCGGATCGTCGTGAAGTCCTCCCGTGCGACCGCGATCGCCTTGTCCATCTTCTCCTCGGCGTCGAGGAGGATCTCGTCGACCTGGTCGCTCACCACTGCTCCGTTCACCTGCCGGCCGCGCGGTGCGGCGTCGGCGACTGCCTCGACACTAGCGTCCCGATCGTCTCGCCACGCACGGCGCGGGCGATGTTGCCCTCGACCAGGAGGTTGAACACCACGATCGGCAGGTCGTTGTCCCGGCACAGGCTGATCGCCGTCGCGTCGGCGACCTTCAGGTCCCGGGTCAGGACGTCGTCCGGGGTGAGCCGATCGAACCGGGCCGCGCCGGGATTCGTCCGCGGGTCGCTGTCGTACACCCCGTCCACCCCCTTGGCCATCAGCACGACCTGGGCGTGGATCTCCAAGGCCCGCTGGGCGGCCGTCGTGTCGGTGGAGAAGTACGGCAGGCCCATGCCGGCGCCGAAGATCACCACCCGGCCCTTCTCCAGGTGCCGGATCGCGCGCAGCGGGACGTACGGTTCGGCGACCTGACCCATCGTGATCGCGGTCTGGACTCGCGTCTCGACGCCCGCCTTCTCACAGAAGTCCTGCAGGGCCAGGCAGTTCATCACCGTGCCGAGCATCCCGATGTAGTCGGCTCGGGCACGATCCATGCCGCGTTCGGACAGCAGCGCGCCACGGAAGTAGTTCCCCCCGCCGATCACGACCGCCACCTGGGTCCCCCGGCGCACGACCTCGGCGATCTGCGCGGCGATGGAGGACACGACGTCCGGATCGACGCCGAGCCCGCCACCGCCGGCGAACGCCTCGCCGGACAACTTCAGCAGGACACGGTGCCACCCGCCCTCGGGCGCCTCGGGCCAGGTCAGGAGCGTGCCGTCCAGGGCAGGTTGGACTGCGCCGGAGACGATGTCGTCGCAGTCCATTCCGGCCTCCTGGTCCTCGCTCGGGTTCCCGCCGTCGGTCCGGTCAGCCCTGGCCGGGCTCGAACCGGGCGAATCCGGTGACCGCCGTGCCGTTGTCGGCGAGAACCTGCGCGACCGTCTTCTTCGGCTCGGTCACGCTGGGCTGCTCGAGCAGCACCGTGTCCTTGAAGAACGCGTTCACGCGGCCCTCGACGATCTTCGGCAGGGCAGCCTCGGGCTTGCCCTCCTCCTTCGCCGTGGCCTCGGCGATCCGCCGCTCGTTGTCGACGACGTCGGCGGGGACCTCGTCCCGGGTCAGGTACTGCGGCCGCATGGCCGCGACCTGCATCGCCGCACCGCGGGCCGCGGCCTCGTCGCCGGTGAAGGCGACGATGACGCCGACCTGCGGCGGCAGGTCCGCCGCGCGCTGGTGCAGGTACGTGGCGACCGGCTCGCCGAGCACCGCGACCCGACCCAGTTCGATCTTCTCGCCGATCACCCCGGCCATCTGCGTGGTCGCCTCCTCGACGGTACGCCCATCGGGCAGGGCGGTCGCCAGGAGCGCGGCCCGGTCGCCGACCTGACCGGCCGCGGCCGCCTGGGCGACCTGCTCGGCCAGCGTCGAGAACTCGGCGTTCTTCGCGACGAAGTCCGTCTCGCACAGCAACTCGACCAGCGCGTTGCCAGCCGCGGCCACCAGCCCGTTCGAGGCCTCGCGCTCGGCCCCGCGCTTGGCGGCCTTGGCGGCGCCGGAGATGCGCAGCAACTCGACGGCCTTGTCGAAGTCCCCCTCGGCCTCCTCGAGGGCCTTCTTGCACTCCATCATCCCCGCGGCCGTGAGGTCGCGGAGCTTCTTGACGTCTGCGGCGGAGATCGTCGCCATGAGGGTGGTGCCTTTCTGGTCGGTACGTCGGTTGGCGGTACGGCGGGTCAGTCCGCCGGGACCTCGGCGGGGGTCTCGGCCACGGCGGCCTCAGCCGGGGCGGCCTCAGCCGGGGCGGCGTCGACCACGGCGGCCTCGACCACGGCGGCCTCGACCGGGGCCTCAGCCGTCGGGGTCGGCTCGGTGCCGGCGAGCAGCTCGCGCTCCCACTCGGCCAACGGCTCCACGTCCGCGGTCGTCGCACCGCCGGCACGGGCGATGAGCCCATCGGCAACGGCGTCGGCGATCACGCGGGTGAGCAGCGCCACGGACCGGATCGCGTCGTCGTTGCCCGGGATCGGGAAGTCGACCTCGTCCGGATCGCAGTTCGTGTCGAGGACGGCGATGACCGGGATGCCGAGCTTGCGCGCCTCGCCGACCGCGATGTGCTCCTTCTTGGTGTCGACGATCCACACCGCGCTGGGCACCTTGGCCATGTCCCGCACGCCGCCGAGGGTGCGCACGAGCTTGTCCTTCTCCCGGCGCAGGACGAGTAGTTCCTTCTTCGTCAGGCCCGAGCCGGCCACGTCGTCGAAGTCGATCTCCTCGAGTTCCTTCAGCCGCTGCAGGCGCTTGTGCACGGTCGAGAAGTTGGTCAGCATCCCACCGAGCCAGCGCTGGTTGACGTACGGCATGCCGACGCGGGTCGCCTGCTCGGCGATCGCCTCCTGGCCCTGCTTCTTCGTGCCGACGAACATCACGGTCCCGCCACGGGCGACGGTCTCCTTGACGTACTCGTAGGCGCGGTCGATGAACGACAGCGACTGCTGCAGGTCGATGATGTAGATGCCGTTGCGCTCGGTGAAGATGAACCGCTTCATCTTCGGGTTCCATCGACGGGTCTGGTGCCCGAAGTGGACACCGCTCTCCAGCAACTGGCGCATGGTCACGACGGCCATGGATGCACTCCTGTTCGCGCCCGCCCGCGAACGGACCGGCGCATGGTCGGTTGTCGGCCGCGGACGGTGTCCGCGACCCCTGACGGTCCCCGTTCGCCGACTCACCGGAGCGTCCCGCGAGGGGGCGACCGGACCGACCGACGTGCGGCGCGCACTGCTGCGCGATGCGGACCGTGCGAATTCCCGGGCAGCACGCTGACCGGGTACCGCGCATTCTACGCAGGTTCGACCGGTGCTTCGTCCACAGGTCCCAGACGCCGCGGCCGCCGTCCACGGGCCGCGGTTCGCGCCCGGTCCGCCCAGCCCGACTGCGCGAGGTTCGACCCATGATCACCGTCCCCGCCCTGCTGGCCGCCGGGCTGTGCGTCCTGGCGACGGCATCGCCGACGCCCGGCGCCGGCACCTGGCCGGTCGACGCGCCGCGCGTCGTCGCCCGGTTCGACGCCCCCGAACCCGACTGGCTGGCCGGCCACCGCGGGATCGACCTGGCGACCTCACCCGGGCAGCAGGTGCGTGCGATGGCGGCCGGTGTCGTCGCGTTCGCCGGCCGCGTCGGCGGTCGCGGCGTCGTCGTCGTCGAACTGCCCGACGGTCGGCGGACGACCTACGAGCCGGTCCGGGCCGGGGTCCGCGTCGGGCAGTCGGTGTCCACCGACCAGCCGATCGGGACCACCGCGGACGGCGGGCACTGCGGCTCGCGGTGCCTGCACGTCGGGCTGCGGGTCGACGGCGGCTATCGCGATCCGCTGACGTTGATCGGACGCCGGCCGGCGGTGCTCAAACCGCTGTGACCTACGCCCGCGGATGCGCCTGGGCGAACGTCGCTCGCAGCCGATCGATCGTGACATGGGTGTACCGCTGGGTGGTCGCCATGGACGCATGACCCAGCAGCTCCTGGACGATCCGCAGATCGGCGCCGCCGGCCAGGACATGGGTGGCCGCGGAGTGCCGCAACCCGTGCGGGGCGACGTCCGGGCCGCCGGCGGCACCGGCCAGGCGATGCACGAGCGTGCGGACCGTCCGTGGATCGATCCGTCGCCCGCGGACCCCGACGAACAACGCACCGCCGGCGGCGGGGCCGGCGAGCGCCGGACGCACCTGCAGCCAGTCGGACACCGCACGCCAGGCCGGCTCCCCGAAGGGAACCGTCCGCTGCTTGTCCCCCTTGCCGGTCACCCGCGCCGTCCGCCGACGCGCGTCGATGTCGTCGACGTCGATCGCGCACAGTTCGCCCACCCGGATACCGGTGCCGTAGAGCAACTCCACGATCGCCCGGTCGCGGGCGGAGGTCACCTGCTCGTCGTCGGCGGCGACGGCGGCCACGTCCATCATGGCCGCGGCCTGCCCCGGGCTCAGCACGGTCGGCAGGACTCGCGCCGGCCGGGGGCTGACCAGCCGGACACCGACATCGGTCGGCGCCAGGCCGCGGCGATGGCACCACGCGGTGAAGGCCCGGGCCGACGCGGCCCGCCGGGCCACGCTGGCTCGCGCCAGCCCACGCCGGGCGTCGGCGGCGAGCCAACTGCGCAGGTCGGCGAGGTCGATCTGCCCGGGATCGCCGGCACCCAGGCGCGCGCAGTGTCCGCACAAGGACACCACGTCGGACCGATACGCGCGAACGGTCGCCGGGCTGGCTCCGCGCTCGTCGCGGACATGCGCGACGAACCCGGCGACCGCGGACGTCAGTGCGTCGGGAAGCCCGGTGGGCACGTCCGTGGGCACGGACTCGGGCGACGCGGGCACCGACCCATCGTCGCGCGAAGTCCCTACCGTGCGCGACAGGCGCGCCAGCGGCCGTCGTCGCCGCGGGCCAGTCCGGCCTCCGCGAGCAACGTCAACGCGATGATGACGTCGCTCGGCGCCAACCCCGCCGCCTGGACGACGGCATCGACATCCAGGCCACCGCGCAGCGGCAGCGCGTCGAGCACACCGCGTTCGCGCGGGGCCAGCCGGTCCCACGCCGCCGCGGTCGACGCGATCGGGTCGACCGCGGCGACCGACGAGCCGCCGGTCAACCCGGCTCCGAGGTCGAGCAGGTCGAGCACGTCCGCCGGGTCGACGACACACAGCGCCTCGCCGTCGCGGATCATGCGATGGCAGCCGGCCGACGCGGGCGAGGTCACCGGTCCGGGCACCGCGAGGACCGGCCGGTTCATCGCCGCCGCGGCGCGCGCGGTGGCCGTGGTCCCCGACCGCAGGGCCGCCTCGACGACCAGCGTGGCGCGGCTGATCGCGGCGATGAGCCGGTTCCGCGACAAGAACCGCTGTCGGCGCACCGGCTGGCCGGGCGGTACCTCACTGACGATCAGCCCGTCATCGCGGATCCGCGCGAGCAGCGTCTCGTGCGCACGCGGATAGGCGACGTCGACGCCGCCGGCGACCACCGCGACCGTCACGCCGCCGGCGGCCAGCGCACCGGCATGGGCGGCCGCGTCGATGCCGTACGCCGCCCCGGACACGACGCTCCAGCCCTGGTCGGCGAGCACGGCCGCCCACGACCGCGCGACCTCCTGGCCGTACGGCGTGCACGCGCGCGCACCCACGATCGACACCGACCGTAGGGCCAGCAGGCGCAGGTCCCCGGCCCCGAGGACCCACAGCGCGCTCGGTCCGCGGTCGCGCAGGTCGCCGAGTTGCCCGGGCCAGTGCCGATCGGCCGGCGTGATGATCCGCGCACCACAGCGCTCCGCCTGCGCCATGACCTGTTCCGGGTCGACGTCTGCCAGGCGCGCGCACAGGGCCTCCTGCGCCCGCAGGCCGCTGCGGCCCGCACGGATCCGTGTCAGCACCTCGGCCGGCCCGAGCCGGGCGACCAGCCGGCCGAGGGACTCATCGCCCGGCTCGCCGACGTGCGCGAGGGTGATCCAGTCGGCCCGGTCCCCCGTCGGCCCCGACGAGCGTGTGCCGTCCGAATCGGCATCGGCATCGGCATCGGTCGCGCCTGGGTCGCCTGGGTCGACTGGGCGACCCGTGCCGTCGACGCCGCCTGGGCGACCCGTGCCGTCGACGCCGCCGGGCACCGCCCTCACGCCGCCCACGCCAGGCTCGCCCCCCGCAACGACATCGCCAGGGCGACGTCGTCGCGCGTGGGCCGATCGTGGCCGGCGAGGTCGGCGACGGTCCAGGCCATCCGAAGGACCCGATCGGGACCGCGCAGGTTCATCGACCCGCGCTCGATCGACGCCAACAGGTCCGCCCCCTCCGGACTGGGGTGCCACCGACGGCGCAGCACACCGGTCGGGACCTCGGCGTTCAGCCGCCACGGCGTGCCCGCGAGCCGGTGCAGGCCGCGCGCGCGACCGGCGCGGACCCGATCACGGACGACCGCGCTGGCCTCCCCCTCGTGCCCCGTCGCGAGCTCCGCATCCGCCGGCCGGGTCACCGCGAGTCGGATGTCGACCCGGTCCAGCAGCGGACCGGACAACCTGGCCGCGTATCGCCGGATCGCGGTCGGCGGACACGAGCAACCCGCGCCGGTGCCGATCCGCCGCCCGCACGGGCACGGGTTGGCCGCCAGCACGAGTTGGAAGCGCGCCGGCAGGCGTCCCTGCCAACCGCTGCGCGCCAGGCTGATCCACCCCGACTCCAGCGGCTGGCGCAGCCCTTCGAGTGCCGGACGGCACAGTTCGGCGGCCTCGTCGAGGATGAGCACTCCACGGTGCGCGAGCGACACCGCGCCGGGTGTGACCCGGTGCCCGTGCACCGCGCCGAGCAACGCGGCGGCCGACGCCGAGTGGTGCGGAGCCTGCGTCGGCGGCCGCCGGAACACCTCGTCCGCGCGCGGCTGCCCGGCGACCGAGTACACCGCGGCGACGTCGAGGGCGGCATCGTCGTCCAGATCGGGCAGGACACCGGGCAGCCGTTCGGCCAGCAGCGTCTTGCCCACGCCGGGACTGCCGACGAGGGCGAGATGGTGTCCGCCCGCAGCGGCCACCTCGACCGCCATCCGTCCCTGGACGTGACCGCGGACGTCGCGCAGGTCCGGGCCGACCACCGCGACCGCGTCGTCCCTGCCCGCGGCCGGTTCGAGGATCACCGGCTCGCGTGCCCCGGTCAGCACCGCGACCACGTCGGCGAGGTCCTCGGCGACGACCACGTCGATCCCCGCCAGCCGGCGCAGGTCCCCGGCCGCGGTCACGGGCACGACGACCCGCGCCAGGCCCGCCTGGCGGGCCGCGATCGCCGCAGCGAGCGTTCCGCGCGGTGTCATCAGCCGGCCGTCGAGGCCGAGCTCGCCGACGAACGCCGTGGCCGTCAGATCCGCGCCGCGCACCTGATCGCTGGCGGCGAGGACCGCCAGGGCCATCGGCAGGTCCAGGCCGGATCCGTGCTTCCGCATCTCGGCCGGTGCCAGGCCGATCGTCAGCCGCCGGCTGGGCCAGGTGCCGCCGATGCTCTCGATGGCGACCTTGATGCGCTGCCGGGACTCCGAGACCGACGCGTCCGGCAGCCCGACCAGGACGACCCCGGGCAGGCCGTCGGCGATGTCGACCTCGACCCGCACGATCTCACCGCCGATCCCGGAGATCACAACCCCCATCGCGGATCCCTGCGCCGTCACTGCACACCGCGCAGATGCTGCAGCACCGGTCGACCGACCGACGGGCAGACGATCGCGATGACGTCGAAGCGGATGTCCGGTGCGAACATCTGCTGCTCGTCGAGCCAGTGCAGCGCCAACTCGCGTAGCCGGCGCAGCTTTCGCGGGGTCACCGCCTCCGCGGGCGTGCCATAGGCGGTGCTGGAACGGGACTTCACCTCGCACACGACCAGCGTCGTCCCGTCCCGCGCGACGATGTCGATCTCGCCCGAGCGACAACGCCAGTTTCGGGCCAGGATCGTCAGTCCGCACCCGGTCAGGTACTGCGCCGCCAGTTCCTCGCCGTATCGGCCGAGCTCGTCCTTCGCCGCCATCGGCCCTCCTCCCGGTCGGGTAGGAGGCTGGCCGAGGGTGGGCGTCGGCGGGCGTCGTCGCGATCGGACTGTGGACGGCCGACAGCGCGGTCGCGGCCCTGTGGGCGATCGGCCCCCGTCAGGGCTGCGTGATCCGGGGCGCTCCCTGCGGATCGAATCCGTACGGCAGCTCCAGCCGATACCGAGCCATCGCATCGGCATCGGCCAGCAGGTGGCGCGTCGGACCGTCCGCGACGACGAGCCCGTCGGACAGCACGACCGACCGTGGGCACAGTTCGAGTGCGTACGGAAGGTCGTGGGTGACCATGAGGACGGTGACGTCCAGGCCGCGGATGATGTCCGCGAGCTCGCGTCGGCTGGCCGGGTCCAGATTGCTCGACGGCTCGTCGAGCACGAGGATCTCCGGCTCCATCACCAGGACGGTCGCGAGCGCGACCCGCCGCCGCTGGCCGAAGGACAGGTGATGCGGTGGCCGCTCGGCGAACGCCGCCATGCCGACCGACTCCAGGGCCGCCTGTACGCGGCCGTCCAGATCAGCGCCGCGGATGCCGGCGTTCGCCGGACCGAAAGCCACGTCGTCGCGCACCGTCGGCATGAACAACTGGTCGTCGGGGTCCTGGAACACCAGGCCGACCCGCCGTCGGATCTGCGCGAGGTTCTCCGGCACGACGGGGACCCCGGCCACCTCGACCGAACCGGCACCGCCGCTGAGCAGTCCGTTCAGGTGCAGGACGAGGGTGGTCTTGCCGGCGCCGTTCGGACCGAGGACCGCGACCCGCTCGCCGCGTTCGACCTGGAGGTCGACACCGAACAGCGCCTGCCGTCCGTCCGGGTAGGCGAACGCCAGGCCATCGATCCGCAGGCTCGGCGTGCTCATCGCCGGACCACCGCCGCGGCGATCACGAGCGCGGCCGCCGGCAGCAACAAGGCGCGCGTCCAGTCGATCGCCGTCGCACCTGGATCCAGGGCGGGCAGCCGCCCGGTGTAGCCGCGGCTGAGCATCGCCAGGTGGACCCGTTCCCCGCGCTCGTACGAGCGGATGAACAGCGCGCCGGCGGACTGGGCCAGCACCGGCCACGCGCGTATCCCGGACGCCTCGAACCCGCGGGCGGCCCGGGCCTGGCCCATCCTCGCCATCTCGTCGACGACGACGTTCGCGTACCGCAGCATGAACGAGGCGATCTGCACGATCAGCGTCGGGACCCGCAGCCGCTGCAGGCCGAGGATGAGGTCGCGGGCCGGGGTCGTCGCGGCGAGCAGGACGGAGGCGAACACCCCGATCGTGCCCTTGACGAGGATGTTCCACGCGGCGAGCAGCCCCGTGGTGTACAGCGTCACGCCGAGGACCTCGATCCGATCACCGGTCCCGAAGAACGGCATGAGGACCGCGAAGAGGACGAACGGCACCTCGATCAGCATGCGCGGGGCGATGATCCGCGCCGGGATCCGGGCGACGGCGGCGACCGCGACCAGCAGGGCGACGTAGGCGGCGAAGGCGGCGAACGCCTGCGCCGGGGTGAAGACGACGACCAGGACGAACACGATCAGCGCGACCGTCTTGGCCTCCGCCGCGAGCCGATGCACCGCGGTGTCCCGCTCGACGTAGAGCCGGTCGCTGACGTCGTGTCGATGCAGGTGCGGGCTACGCATCGACGGTCGGCTCGCGGTGCGGCGGCAGTCCGCCCGTCGCCGGCGGCTCGACGGTCGTCTTGCCGCGCGCGAGGAGGCCGAACAGGGCGAACGCGACCACCGCCATCACCACGACACCGATGACACCGGCGAGACCGACCGAAACCCGCTCGCTGTCGAAGCCGGTGATCGCGTATCCGGCCGTCGGGAGCGCGGCGTTCGCACTGTCCGTGGCGTTCTGCAAGAACCCGTGGTCCTCCGCGACCTTCTCCAGCCCGTCCGGCGAACTGCTGGCGTAGTAACTCACGAACCCGGCGGCGAACAGCGCGATCGCCAGGCCGACGGCGACGATCGCCCACACACTGCGGCGCATCAGGAGACGTCCTGCCGGGCGGCGACGGCGACGACGGGCCGGGGCAGGCGATCGCGCACCCCGTACACCAGGTCCGGGCGGGCGAGGAAGACCGCCGCGACCGTCAACGCGGTGATCAGGCCCTCGCCGATACCGATCAGCACGTGGACGCCGCTCATCGCGACGAAGACCGTCTGCCACGCGATCGTGCCGGTTCCGCCGATCGCGTACTCCACGACGAAGGCGATCGCGGACACCGGAACAGCGATCAGGCCGGCGAGGAAGGACGCCGCGAACACCTTCGTCCGGCTGACGCCGACCGAGCGGACGACCAACCGGAACACGACCCACCCGACGGCTGCGGTCACCAACGCCATGTTGATGATGTTCAGGCCCAGTGCGCTCAGCCCGCCGTCGGCGAACAGCAGGCCCTGCACGATGAGGACGACGCTGACGGCGAGCGCACCGGCGTACGGCCCGACGAGGATCGCCGCCAGCGCACCGCCGAGCAGGTGGCCGCTGGTGCCCGCGGCGACGGGGAAGTTCAGCATCTGCATCGCGAAGACGAAGACCGCGACCAGACCGGCCAGCGGCGCGGTCCGCTCGTCGAGCTGTCGGCGCGCACCCCACAGGCAGATCACCAGTCCCGCGGCGGCCACGACGGCCGCCGCCACGCTCACCGGCCCGTCGATGAACCCGTCCGGGATATGCATCGCGACGACGTGCACCATGCGTCCTCCTGCCTGTGCCCGGACCGCCGAGCGGACCAACGACCGGTCCGTGGGCCGACGTCCGGCCACCTATCCGCAACTCTACGCACCTGCGAAGGGTTCGCAACAACGGGCCACGGCGTGGCCGACGTCACCCGCGCGGTGCGGGCAGGCGCCAGGTGCGCCGGTGGTGCTCGACCGGCCCCAGCCGGGCCAGCGCGTCGAGGTGGTCCGGGGTGCCGTAACCCTTGTTCGCCGCCCAGCCGTACTCGGGGAACGAGCCCGCGAGGTCGACCATGATCGCGTCGCGGGCAACCTTCGCCAGCACGCTCGCGGCGGCGACGCTCGCGCAGGACCGATCGGCCCGGACGAGCGTCCGCACGCGCGGCGCCGACCCGCCCGGACCGGTCAGGTAGTCGTGGCCGCCGTCGAGCAGGACGTCGGCCGGCGCGTCGACCAGCGCCGCCAGCGCGCGGTGGCCGGCCAGCCGCAGGGCCGCTGTGACGCCGACGGCGTCGATCTCGGCGGCGCTGGCGTGACCGACGGCCGCGCCGTGCGCCCATCCCACGATCCGCGGCACGAGGTCGATCCGGGCGTTTGCGCTCAGGGCCTTGCTGTCGGCCAGCCCGCGCGGTGCGGGCCGACAGCCCGGTGCCACGACGACGACGCCCACGGTCACCGGCCCGCTGAGCGCGCCGCGCCCGACCTCGTCCATCCCGGCGACCAGCCCGCCGCCCAGCCCGCCGCGGCCACCGGTGCCGCCGGTCCGCGCCCACGGGCCGCGCATCATCGCCCGTTCGAGCCGCAGCGAGACCGGGGCCGGCACTACGGGCGCGCTCCCCGCACGACCGTCGGATCGGCGAAGACCTCCGGGATCGGCAACGTCGCCCACCGGGCCAGCGGCCACAGCACCGCGACCGCCCGGCCGACGACGTCGGTGGTGCGGACCGATCCGGCGTCGTGGTCCAGGTGGTACCGCGAGTCCCCCGAGTCGCCGCGGTTGTCGCCCATCACGAACACCATGCCGTCGGGGACGACGACGTCGAACCGGACCTGGTCGGTCGGCCCGTTCACGTAGTCCTCGACCAGCGAGACGCCGTTCAGGACGATCCGCCCGTCGGCGTCACAGCACGAGATCCGGTCGCCGCCCACGCCGATCACCCGCTTGACGAGATCGGCCCCGGAGTCGCTGGGCAGCAGGCCGACGAACGTCAGCGCCGTGCGGACCGCCGCCGCCGCGCCGGCCTGCTCGACGGCCGGCGGCAACCAGCCCCCCGGGTCCCGGAAGACGATCGTCTCGCCCCGTTGTACGCCGCCCACCGCCGTCGAGATGCGCGACACGAGGATCCGGTCGTTGACCTGCAGCGTCTGCGCCATCGACGAACTCGGGATGTAGAACGCCTGGACCAAGAACGCCCGCACGAGCGCCGACAGGACCAGCGCGATCACGATGATGAGCGCGGTCTCCTTCAGCCATCGGGCCACCCCGGGCCGCGCCGCTCGCGGTTCCCGGCCACGGGCATGGCGCCCACGGCCTTCGACGCGCTCCGGCAGCGGCATCGACGGGTCGCGCGCGGAGACGGCCACCGACTAGCCGGCCTTCGGGGCCGGGACCGTCGCGAAGGTCTGCGGGATCGGCAGGTTCTGCCACTGCGAGATCGGCCACACGACGGTCGTCGCCCGTCCGACGACGGTCGACGCGGGGACGAACCCGCCCCCGGGGTCACCCAGGTGGGCACGGGAGTCCGCGGAGTCCGAACGGTGGTCGCCCATGACCCACAGCATGCCCGGTGGGACCACGACATCGAAGGGTTGCTCGCTCGGCGCGTCGCCGGGATACAGGTACGACTGCTCGTCCAGGGCAGCGCCGTTGACCGTGACCCGTCCGTCGGCGTCGCAGCACGCGACGCGGTCGCCGCCGACCCCGATGACGCGCTTGATGTAGTCGGTCGAGTCCGGGGTCATGAGCCCCAGCGACTGACCCACCCACGCGATCGCGCCGGCGAGCGGACCGCGACTGGGGGCCGAGTCCGGCGGGGCCAGCGAGCCGGCGGCGTCGAACACGACGACGTCGCCGCGCTCGATGTCGCGGGTGTGGTAGACGACGCGGTTCACCAACACGCGGTCACCGACGAGGAGTGTGTCCTCCATCGACCCGGACGGGATCGAGAACGGCTTGACCACGAACGTCGTCAGCACGAGCACGACGCCGATCGCGATGACGATCGTCAGCGGGATGTCCCACCACGCCTGCCGATCACGGTCGGCCACGGGGAGGTCAGGCCTCGGACTTGACGTTCTCGCGGCGCTCGCGGATCTTCGCCTTCTTGCCGCGAAGATCGCGCAGGTAGTACAGCTTCGCCCGGCGGACGTCACCGCGCGTGACGACCTCGATCTTCTCCACGATCGGGGTGTGCAGCGGGAACGTCCGCTCCACGCCGACCCCATAGGACACCTTGCGCACCTTGAAGGTCTCGCTCACCCCGGAGCCGGAGCGGGCGATGACGACGCCTTGGAAGACCTGCACGCGGGTCTTGTTGCCCTCGACGACCTTGACGTGCACCTTGAGGGTGTCACCGGCCCGGAAGTCCGGGATGTCGGTCTTGAGGGAGGCCGCGTCGACGGCGTCGAGGGTCTTCATCGCAGTATCGCTTCCTGTAGGCGCCACAGGTCGCCCACGGTCGTGGGGTCAGGACTTCCGCTCGCCCGGACGCCGGCCGGCTCGCACCCCACTGTGGCAGGGCGGGCCGCGGCACGCGGGACGTGCCGGACGTTCGGGCGCCCACAGTCTGCCACGATGCCCCGTGCGAGCCCAAACCCGGTCCGCCCCGGCCGGCGACGACGCAGGAGGAACCCATGACCGTGGACGTTCGCGCCGGCCAGCCGGCGGCCCCCGCCGACCTGATCGACGTCGCCGCGCTCGTCACCGCGTACTACGCCGTCCACCCCGACCCCGGCGAGGTCGACCAACAGGTGTCGTTCGGCACGTCCGGGCATCGCGGGTCGGCCTTCGACGCCGCGTTCAACGACGACCACATCGCCGCGACGACGCAGGCGATCTGCGATCACCGCACGGCGGCCGGGATCGCCGGGCCGCTGTTCCTCGGCCGGGACACCCACGCGCTGAGCGAGCCGGCGTGGACGACCGCGCTCGAGGTGCTCGCCGCGAACGGGGTCCACGTGCTGATCGACGCGGCCGACGGCTACACCCCGACCCCGGCCGTCTCGCACGCGATCCTTCGCCGCAATGCCGGCCGGACCGGCGAGGACCCCGGCCGTGGCGACGGCATCGTCGTCACTCCGTCGCACAACCCCCCGCGCGACGGCGGGTTCAAGTACAACCCGCCGGACGGCGGTCCGGCGGGGACCGAGATCACCGGCCCGATCCAACAGCTCGCGAACCGCTATCTGGCGCAGGGTCTGCGGGGTGTCCGTCGGGTGACGCTGGCCCAGGCGCTGGCCGCCGGGACTACCGGGCGTTACGACTTCCTCGGCACCTACGTCGACGACCTGCCGAACGTGGTCGACATCGACGCGATCCGCGCTGCGGGGGTCCGGATCGGCGCCGATCCCCTGGGCGGGGCCAGCGTCGCGTACTGGGCGGCGATCGCCGAACGCCACCGTCTCGACCTCACGGTCGTCAACCCCCTGGTCGACCCGACGTGGCGGTTCATGACCCTCGACTGGGACGGGCGGATCCGGATGGACTGCTCGTCCCCCGACGCGATGGCCTCCCTCATCGGCCGCCGGACCGACTTCGACATCGCGACGGGGAACGACGCGGACTCCGACCGGCACGGGATCGTCACGCCGGACGCGGGACTGATGAACCCCAACCACTTCCTGGCCGTCGCGATCGACTACACGGTCGCCCACCGGCCGAACTGGCCGGCCCGGGCCGCGATCGGCAAGACGATCGTCAGCTCGTCGATGATCGACAGGGTCGTCGCGTCGCTCGACCGCCGGCTGTGGGAGGTTCCGGTCGGGTTCAAGTGGTTCGTCCCCGGCCTGGTCGACGGCTCGATCGCGTTCGGCACCGCGCCGTTCGAGCATGTGACCGAGCCGGTGATGGACAAGCGGGTGCTGCGGATCGACGGGCTCGATACGCCGTATGGCGCGCAGCTCGCCTGGATGGGCATCGCGTCGGTGGCGGGCCTGCCCGCCACGTCGGTGCCGATC